>JAYVLR010000319.1:0-3823 GCA_043759395.1 Thiobacillaceae bacterium | reverse complement strand
TCCAGCTCCCGCCATAAATCCTGGTTTTTCACTGCCTGACCGGCGGCAGTACGCCAGTTGCGGCGTTTCCAGCCTGCCAGCCATTCGCTGATGCCTTTTTGCACATATTGCGAATCGGTGTGAACCCGCACCCGGGATGGTTGCTTGAGTTGCTCCAGCGCACGAATCACCGCTGTCATCTCCATCCGGTTGTTGGTGGTGTCGGGCTCGCCGCCGCAAATTTCCTTGCGATAACTGCCCGCAAGCAATAGCGCGCCCCAGCCGCCGGGTCCAGGGTTGCCTTTGCAGGCGCCATCGCTATAGATGTCGATAACGCCAGAGTTCGCCATATCATTTACCGCCATACTATTCATCACCCAGCCAAGGCTCGCGTTGCGTCCGATAGTGTTCCAGATTAACCACCTTGCGCGCAGCCGGCCTTAACAGCCGAGCCGCAACCGGTGTTTTCCACTCCGGGATGATCACATGCATGCCATGCACCCGCTTGATCGCCTGCAGAAAATAGACGCCGCCTCCCATGGCCCACCAGCGATCCCCCGCCGGCTCCATGAACTGCAATCGGCGCAGCCAGTTCTCACGATTGATCGGCGGACGATAGCAACACATACTGCCACCGGACACTTCCATCCCCAGCAAACTCATCCAGTCCTTGATACGGGAAATATTCAGAAAACTTCCATTCCACGGATAGCCCTGTTCCGCGCCCTTGAACAAGCGCGCCATGCCCCACAGGCTGCGCGGATTGAATCCGGATAACAACAGCCGCCCCTCCGGGCGCAACACCCGATCCGCCTCGCGCAATACCTGATGCGGATTCGCGCTGAATTCCAGCACATGCGGCATCAGCAGCAAATCCAGCGATTGCGAATCAAAAGGAAGAAACATCGGGTCAGCCTGCACCTGAGCTGGCGGCTCCATCGCGCAGCCCACCCGCAGCGGGATGCGGCTATTGCGTAAAAAATCCACATGCGTCACACCCAGTTGAACCGCGTTAAAGCCGAACACGTCCGAAACGGCATGGTCGAAATAACGCTGTTCGCGAAACAATAAATGCTGGCCGAGCGGCGATTCAAACCAGCTTGCATCAAGTTTGGATAACATCATGGTTTTACCCCACACTCCCATTATGTTGACTGTCACTGCCCTGCCCGCGTTCGAAGATAATTACATCTGGCTGTTGCATAACAACAGCCATGCGGTCGCCATCGATCCGGGCGACCCTGCGCCGCTTGAAACTTTTATCGCTACGCACCAGCTGACGCTTGATGCTGTTTTGATCACCCACCACCACCGCGACCATACTGGCGGCAATGCCCGGCTGCGTAAACGCTACAACTGTGCCATTTACGGCCCGGACAACCCGCGTATTCCAGAACTGACCCAACTTGTTCGCGAGCATGACGTGCTGGAATTCCCTGCATTGGAACTCAGCCTGACCGTCCTTGAAACCCCGGGGCATACCCTTGATCACATCAGTTATTTCGGCGCTAAGCTTGATGGTGCGGAACATTTGTTCTGTGGCGACACGGTCTTTGGTTGTGGTTGCGGTAAATTGTTCGAAGGCACGCCTGCCATCATGTCGGCAAGCCTCGACAAAATTCTCGCCCTGCCCGATGCTACCCGACTCTGCTGCGCACATGAATACACTCTGAGCAATATTGCTTTTGCCCTGACGATTGATGGGCAAAATCCGGCACTGATCGCACGCGAACGGTCAGACCGGAATAAACGCGCGCACCGGCAATCTACGCTGCCATCCAGCCTTGGACTGGAAAAAGCCACCAATCCGTTTTTACGTTTTCACAATTCTGACATGATTTCTTTCGCCCAGTCCTATTTAGGGCGAACCGGACTTGATTCATCTGAAGTTTTCGGCGCCATCCGCGCCGCCAAAGATGACTGGGATATCGCCTGACCACGCTCGCCGGGGCTGCACACATAAAGATCAGCTATTTTTCGCCGTTAAACCTTGTATGAAATGCTTGTTTATCCCGCCGTTTTTTCACAATGACATTCCTGGCTCGCCACGGGATCTGAATTTGGGCTGTGCATATGTCCCCTAAATTGCTTGCTCTCGCTTGGGCGACAACCACGCTGTGTGCCTCCATCGCACAGGCCAACACGCTCCCGCCGATGTTTTCGCTCAGCGGCTTCGGCACCCTGGGCGTGGTCAACGCAAACGTGGATAACGCGGATTTTGTCGGCAACTTTTTTCAGCCCAATGGCGCGGGCCAAACCCGCCGCTGGAGCGCTGACGTAGACAGCAAGCTGGGCGTGCAACTGGATGCCCGTTTCAGCAACAAGCTATCCGCTGTAGTGCAAGTTGTCGCGCAACACCGTTATGACAATACCTATCTGCCCCAAATCGAATGGGGCAATGTGCAATACCAGTTCACACCAGAATTCGGTGTACGTCTGGGACGCACGGTGGCCGGCCCCTTCATGCAGTCCGATTCCCGTCTGGTGGGTTACAGCAATCCCTGGGTTCGCCCGCCGATGGAAGTCTATGGAATGCTGCCCATTACCAACAAGGATGGCATCGATGCCGCCTACCGGTTCCAGCTTGGCGAGGCGACCAATGCGGTACAGATTTCATACGGCGAGTCGTCCCCCAAACTGCCTGGCGGTGGCGGTATCAAGGCGAAAAACTTCTTTGAGATAAGTAACACTATCGAATACGGCGCAACAAGCGTCCATGTGGGCTACACCGCATTCCGGTTCGATTTTCACACTCCCGGCCTGGATAATCTTTTTTCCGGGTTTACCCAGCTGGGTGACGCGCTAGCGCTGATCCCGGGCCAGGAGGCTGCCGCTACGCAGGCACACGCGCTCGTCGACCAATACCAGTTGCGCAACACGCCTTATTCTGTAATCAGCGTAGGCGTGAATTACGATCCGGGCGCAGGATTTTTGATGGCGGAATGGGGTCACGAACAGAGCGGCGCAGTCGTTTCCAGTACGACCGCATGGTATGTTTCAGGCGGCTATCGGATTGGCAATTTCACGCCCTATCTGACGCTGGCGCAAGTCAGGGCAGACAAGCCGGGCACATCGGGATTGACCATAACCGGCTTGCCTGCTCCTCTGGTTCCAAACGCCACCGCCCTGAACGGCGGCCTGGATGCGGTCATCAACGCGTTCATGTTCTCGCAAAAGAGCGTGTCGGCTGGGGTGCGCTGGGACTTTATGCGGAATAGCGCGCTTAAACTGCAATACGACCAGTTGCGTACGGGTTCTGGCTCGGGTGGACGGCTAAGCAATCTCCAGCCGGGTTTTCAACCCGGCGAAAAGATCAACGTATTCAGCGCCGCTGTCGAGTTTGTCTTCTGATGACCGACATCATTCGATTCGCTAATCCTATAAAGCTGGGAGCCATCGGGCTCGCGCTATGCCTGTGGCTTAATCCAGCTGCAGCGGAGGTGGTTGCGGTCGTCTCATCCAAAAGCACGGTGTCCACGCTTAGCAAAAACCAGGTGGCGGATCTGTTTTTGGGCAAACGGTATAGATTCCCGAATGGCGAACCCGCTATTCCCGTCGATCAGGATGAAGCTTCATCTGTGCGTGACGAGTTTTATTCCAGGTTCACTGGCAAGTCCGCTGCGCAGATCAAAGCACACTGGTCAAAAATAATTTTCACTGGGCGGGGACAGCCGCCGAAGTCAGCATCAGGCAGCGCAGAAGTGAAGCGCTTGCTCGCCGAGAATCCTAATATGATCGGCTACGTCGAAGCGGATCGGGTAGATGGCAGCGTCAAGGTATTAGTCCTGCAATAATCGGGGAAGCAAGTGGCACGGAGTGCATCACACACTCACGAAGCATCCGG
>JAYVLR010000318.1:0-3242 GCA_043759395.1 Thiobacillaceae bacterium | reverse complement strand
GAAGTGCAGAAGGATGCCCAAGATGCGGGAGGGAGTGTTACGAGCGGCGGTTTCACAGTACCTGCTATTGCAACCCGACGCATTAAAACCCAGGTTCGGGTGAATAACGGTGAAACCTTGGTGCTCGGCGGAATATTCGACCAGCAGGAGCTGAATAATGTTAGCAAAGTACCCTTCTTCGGTGATTTGCCGGTGCTTGGAAACTTGTTTAAAACAACGTCCAAACAAAATAACAAAACCGAGCTGATCATTTTCCTTACGCCAAGAATTATTGACGAGCGCCTGTCGCTCCACTGATCGCGGTCACACCTCAAAGCGCGGGCTTCCCCCGCGCTTTTTTTCGCCCCTCCATTTCTCGTTATCCCGTGCTGTCTTACAATCCCGACATGAAGAACGACAACATCTTCCTCGTTGGACTCATGGGCGCGGGCAAAACGACGGTCGGACGGATTCTGTCCAAACGCTACGGCAAAAGCTTCTACGATTCTGACCATGAAATCGAAGCCCGCTGCGGGGTAAAAATCCCGGTGATTTTCGAGATTGAAGGCGAGACCGGGTTTCGCAAACGCGAAGAGGCAACGGTGGCAGAACTCACCGCCTTGTCGAACGTGGTGGTTGCAACCGGCGGCGGCGCAGTCTTGTCAGCAGCCAGCCGCTGCGCGTTGAAAACGCGCGGCATCGTTATTTATTTACACGGCATGCCCGAGCATTTGTACGAACGCACGCGGCATGACCGCAACCGCCCCTTGCTGCAAACCGCCGATCCGCTTGCCAGGCTGCGTGAGCTGTATGCACTTCGCGATCCGCTGTATCGCGAAGTGGCCGACATCGTGATGGATACGGGACGGCGGAGCGTGGCCGGCATGACCCGCGTGCTTTATGACAAGCTGGATGTGCTGAAGAGCGGGTTGCCCTTGCCCGGCGCGGTGGACTGAATGCGGCACGCCGCATGTGCTGGTCTGCTTTGTTTGATGGCAGGAACAGTGGCGGCAGCAGACTATCGTGCGAGCGCAGAAGACTACCGTGATTATTTACACCGCTTGCAGCCAGGCGACCGCTTGTTGCTCGCGCCGGGCGATTACCGCCAGGGCTTGCCCTTGAGCAACTTATCGGGGCGTGCCGGTCAGCCGATCATCATCGAAGCTGCCAACGCCGCCGCGCCGCCGCGCTTCATCGCGCGACCGGGCGCCAATACGGTCAGCCTGGTTGATGTGCGCTACGTGAGTGTGCGCAATCTAGAACTGGATGGCCGCAATCTGCCGGTGGATGCGGTCAAGGCCGAGGGGCACAGCCGTTTCGCCGACTTCATTACGCTGGAGCATCTCAGCATCCACGACCATGCCGCATCACAACAGAACGTTGGAATTTCCACCAAGTGCCCGGCATTCGGTTGGGTAGTCAAAGGCAACCGTATCGAGCGGGTGGGTACGGGCATGTATTTTGGCGATTCGGATGGAACGGATCCATTTGTGAGTGGCTTGATCGAGGCAAATCAGGTGACTGAAACACTGGGTTATAACGTGCAGATCAAGCATCAGAAGTCACGCTCGCCCGAATATGCGGATCGCTACGACACGGTGATCCGCTACAACGTGTTTTCCAGGCAGGACGCGCTGCCCAATCCACAGGCGCGCCCCAACGTGCTGCTGGGGCATCTGCCACTTGCGGGAGCGGGCAGCGCGGATCGCTATCTGGTCTACGGCAATCTGTTTCTGCACAATCCCAGCGAAGCCTTGTTGCAGGCGGAAGGGCGGGTGGCGGTGTACGACAACCTGTTCCTCAACGGCAGCGGCGATGCGATTCATATTCAGCCGCACAATGATGTGCCGCACGACATGGTGATTTTTTCCAATACCGTGCTGGCATCCGGCGCGGGGATTCGGGTACGGGCGGGCGAGGGCACGGCTTACCGCCAGCGTGTGGTCGCCAATGTCGTGGCTGCCGGGTCGCCCGTACAGGGTGGCGAAGCGGCGTACAACGTCACGCTGGACTACCGCCCCGACCTGTTGAATGTTGCCGTGGCGGAACTGACGCAACGCTTGTTGGCGCGCAATCCGCCACGACAACGCCTGCCAGCCAAGCTGGCGCGCGAATTGGCCGCGTTTCCCGGTGCGCAGGTTACGCAGTTCGGCGCACAGGCCGCACCTGCTTTGCTGCGCACCTTGGGTACGCCAGCGCCATGAACCCAAATCAGCTGACAGCGGGCGCTCATCGTAATCTGCTAGTACTGGCCGCACTGGCGTACACCGCATTTTTGGTTTACGGCAGCCTGGTGCCGCTGGAGTTCCGGGTGTTGCCGTGGGGTAAGGCTCTGGCCCAATTTAGCGCGATACCGTGGTTGCAGCTCGGTGTCGGTTCGCGTGCCGACCTGATGGCAAACCTGATTCTTTATATGCCCTTGGGTTTTCTGTGGATGGGCGCATTGACGGGGCGCGGCGCTTCGTCAATGACGACGGGCATGAGCGCGATCCTTTGCGGATCGTCACTGGTCGCGTTGGCGCTTGCTATCGAGTTTGCACAGCAATTTTTTCCTCCGCGCACGGTTTCCTTGAATGACCTGTATGCAGAGAGTGCCGGTGGCGCACTGGGGATTGCACTCTGGACAATGGCGGGGCGCAAATTTCTGGCACTGGGAGGCCGTTTTCACGCAGGCGGCCGCCAGGCGATCAACGCGACGCTGATAGCTTATGGGTTGGGCTATATGTTTCTGAGCCTGTTTCCTTACGATTTTTTATTAAGCGCAGATGAGTGGCGCGAACATCTCGGCACCAATAAAACCGGGTGGCTGTTTGCAAACGAATGCGGTCTGGGGTGTCAGGCCAAGCTGGTCGTCGAATTGCTGGCGGCAGTACCGTTCGGTCTGCTGTTACGCCGGATGAATCCAACAGGGCATATCTCGATGATCGGTGCCGTCAGCTTCGGCGTGCTGTTTGGGTTGACGATAGAACTCCTGCAACTCGGCATTGCCTCCGGCATCAGCCAGGGTGTATCGGTCATGACTCGCGCGGCGGGCGTGCTGCTAGGCACCTGGCTACCGGGCTGGGCCGCACACTGCGACAGACGGCGGCTGCGTCCCTGGGTGCGCGCCGGACTCGTGCTGGCGATACTGCCCTATCTGGTCGGCCTGGCCTCGACCAACCACTGGCTGGGGTCGCCCTGGATCGGCGCGGCGGCAGCGCTCGATCATTTGCCCGGGATACGCTTTACCCCCTTCTATTATCATTACTACACGTCCGAAGCGG
>JAYVLR010000317.1:0-5078 GCA_043759395.1 Thiobacillaceae bacterium | reverse complement strand
AGATGGGGGCACGTCCTCTAGGACAGGGTAATGCGCCACGCCTACGCCACAACCGCAGAATCGAGTCGGGTGAACGCAACCCTGGCCGAGGGGATGACGCACCTCCTATCTGCGCTTGGCAACCGCTACGTGGCGTATTTCCCCTCTCTGGCCGGATTGACGGGTTATCCCAAAGCCGCCCTCATGCTTGGGCATGCGATGTACATGACCCGTGTGGTCATGGAAAAGCAGCCCAATCGCGGGGGGTGGTTCTGGAAGACATCGAAGGAATGGAAGCAAGTCACCGGACTAAGCGTCAGGGAGATCGAAACCGCTCGTAAAGTGCTGTTAAAAGCCGGCATCTTGCAGGAATCAAAGCGTGGCATGCCCGCCAAGCTCTGGTTCAGGGTCGATCTTGATCGCCTTGCCATGAGACTGTGCCAGTACACCAATACCGCCTATCGCCCATGGTCTTGGGAAGACCGGGTACTGAAAGCCTTGCTGGGTAAACCGGTGATGTTCTACGCACCTTTCGCGTGGATGGCGGACAGCGCCCTGGCAGGCATCTATATGTCCAGCCTGTTCAACCGGCTGCGGCAGTCTCTATCGAAAGACGAAGTAAACGACGAGGGCTGGTTCAGCAGTCCAATCGTTGGCTCTCTGCGCCAACTCCACTTCGGTCGCCGCATGCTGATGAATGCCAGAGCCAAACTGGTTGAGTCGGGGATGATGGAAGAGGGTCGTGAAAACCGCATGCAGGCCCAGTTGTTGTCACGCATCGTGTTGACAACTTTACCTGCCAGAATCGCCAAGGAAGCCAATGAATTCCACAGTTTGTCGGAATCCAACAAACTAGATTGTCGGAATCCGACAAACAAGAGTTGCTCAAAACGCGAAACAAGAATTGCCGGAGCCATAAAACAAGAGTTGCCGGAACCGCAGGACAACAGTTCACCTTTCCGCGAAACAAGTTCTGCGGAAACAACAACTCACTCTAATAATGAAATTAATACTCCATACCTCCACCCCCATAGGGGCTTGGTGGGGGTGGCTGTGAGTGGTTTCCCCAACCCCGTTCGGGCAGTGCCCACGGGTGCCGATCTGGAAACCCTGATTTATCCCGACAAGCTGCTCCCCGGAGAAAAACAGTCCGCCCGGAAAACCCTGCAGGGCAGCCCAAACCCCCAAATCATCCTTGACGAACTGGCAGGCCAGATGCAGGACGGTCACGTCAAGAATGCGCTGGGCTATCTGCGCACTCTGAAGAGCCGGCAACTGGCGGGTACGCTGGAACCGGAATACGCCCATCGGATTGCCACAGAGCGAATCCGCCGTCAGGAAATTCTGGAGCAGCGGAAGCGCCTTATCGTTTCGCCACAAACCGGGACACAAACCGAGACAAACCGAGAGACCGCCCGTCTCAGGCTCGGCGAACTGCGCCAGAGCGTTTGGGGGAAGAAATGACCAGACCCACGATTATTGATGGCATATCACTGCTGGAAGGAACCAGGCGGAATGGAGTGCCATCAGTGAACAGCCAGCATGCAGGTGGCGCAGCAGGAAGTGAGACTGATGGTAGTGCCATCAGTGAAACAGCCAGCATGAAGGTGGCGCAGCAGGAAGTGACTTTTAACGGAGAAATTGATGGCAGAACCTAAATTGAAGCCCATGTTCCCAACCTCGTCGGATTCTCCGTTCGAGGATGGCTATGACATTGCCGGGGAGCGCGATGCACTGAAAGACCTGGTTGAAGCGGAGAACCCGGATGAAAAGGATCCACGCTGGGAGCGTTTCATGGATTTGCTCGAACGGGAAGAGCGCTTGAGGCAGGAACAGTCAAACCGCCAGCAACGGCAGTACGCCGACCCGATCGTGCCAGACCATGAGGCGCGTGCCTTGAAAGCTATCGGCAGTCTGGTGGCTGAAGAGTCGGACGTGATGGCGATCCACACCAGGGAGGCCTATCGCTTGTTCATCGGAAGAACCCGGGATGAGAGCACGCGAGGTTATGGGATCACCAGCGGGAAGAAGGTTGCGGCAGTGCTTCGCTCGATCTGGAACCTGTCGGCCAATGACAACCCCTATGCGGACTGGATACTGGTACAGGTGTCGGATCGGGTCGGTGAACTGCGCCAACAGCTGGAGCAGACCGGAAAGCAATTCCAGGAGGATTTGGACAGGCTGCAGACGCGAGGCCTGCGTGTGTCCGTACTGAAGAGCCGTGCGCCAGTGGAAGTGGAGTTGGGTTTTCGTAGCCCATACGGCTACATGATTGTGGATCTGATCCTGGATTTTGACTGGTACGCCCGGGTGATCAAGACCATGGTGCTGAAGAATCGTGTGGGCGACCTGGAGGGGAAGGAAGACCTCTACTTGATGACCAAGCGAATCCGGGCGTTGTTCGAGTCCACCTTGCCCTATCAGAAGTATCTGCTCCGCGAGGAGCTGCGCCAGTTATCCAGGAGTGATTTCCTGCCTGGCGCCAATGAGGAGGCACGGAAGAGGGTTGCGGCAGCAGTCGGGATATTCGGAGAAGTGCCACAGGCGATCTTTACTGGCGAAGTGAGGCCGCGTCATAGCCGCCGTCGTGCAGATGTGAGTGAGGCAGAGATGCGATTACTGATGGAGGTGGCGCAGGGGAAAGTGGATGTCGGTGGAAGTGACCTGAAGCAGGAAGACACCCTGTTATGAACGGTTTGTCATCAACCCAGATGGACAAAAGGCCTTTTAAGGGTAAGGGGGCCGATGAGTGGCTGGGGCGGCTGAATCGAGACTACCGGAAGATCGTGTCCGGGATGGAGGCGCTGTCCGAACAGTCGAGAGGTGAGGCAGGCAATGCCTGGTATGTGTACCTGCACCATCGGAGGTCGACCGACCAGCGCTTCCTGATGTGGCGCAGTTTCGGCGTGAAGCATATCCATCTGGCGTGGGGCAGGATTCAACCCATGCTGGACCGGATGAGCACAGCACAACGGGAGTGGTATGTGGAGATGAACGATAGGGTGAAGCTCCTTAATGCCAAGGAGGTTGCAACACGCAAGGCGATGAGGATGGCGCTGGATTTGGTGGATGAGGAATGATGCAGAGGCTATTTGAGCCTGGTTATGCGTGGGGGAAAACCCACTCTTGAGTCAGTGCCTTGTGCGCACAGGTAATTGGTTGATTTTGATCCGTGGGATCGATTGAAGTGACATTTTTAAACGTGTGAAAAGGAGACGTGGCAATGAGCAATGAATTTCGTGGGACTGGCAACCTGGGCGAGAACCCGGCGATTAAAACGGTGATGGTCAAGGGGGAGGAACGGAAAGTGGCGGAAATGCGAGTCTTCTTCGACGAATACCGGCCGGACGGTCAAGGTGGCTTTGAGCAGTCGGGCGGCTTCTGGATGAATGCCTCGGTATGGGATAAGCGCGGTGAGGATGTTTGTCAGCACCTCCGGAAGGGCGCGCGCGTCCATGTGGCAGGACGTTTGGCCGAACAGGAATGGACAGATAAGGAGTCGGGGGAAGTACGGAAAGCGATGCAGCTCAATGCTGACGAGATTTACCTATCACTGGCGCGCCTGGAGGAAGTTCGCTTCAAGCCGAAGGCACCGGATGTGGCGAGTTGATACGTAAATCGCTATTACCGAGCTTAACTTCTGCGATTGTGCTTCCTACATCCAACATTACAAGCGAAGTAATGACGTGCAACATCAGACTCCAATGACGACAAGGGTGCTACGGCCAAGGACAATAGCATCAAGTGTGGGGTCAATTCGGGCGCCGGTGTCTGGCCGTTCACCAGCCTGTGCATTCAAGGCTGGAAGGTCGAAGCCATGTCCTCATATCCAATCAATGATCGGGGAGCGCGATCATGCAGTTTGTGATGATGCCCCCGATTGTTCCAGCCGAGCAGAAATAGGTTCGCCATGAGATACCCGACCCAGCCCGAAGAAAACATGATGGCAGCGGTGCTGCAATCCGTGTCGGAGGAAGCTGTCCGCCTCGGAGAGGGAACGGGGTGTTTTCATGGGTTTGAGTTTCGTGCAGTGCGGCTGGGCCGGCGTGTCCGGTGTGGCGCACCGGCTCGTATCCGGGTTGTGGTCAGACAGGACGGGGAGGTGATCGAGTCTCTCTTGCCAAGTTCTTAGCAAGGTCAACGAAATAAGCGGGAGATGTCTGTGCGTGAAGGTTTAATCGAAATCGAATGCGCCGACCCGGTGTGGATGGTCGCTGAATGGCCGGATGGCACCTGGTGCGATCTGCATGAACTGCGCGAGATGACGCATATGAGCGACGACTACCAAATCATGCGCGTGCTGACGCACGACGAAGGATATACCCCGATCAAAACACAACGATGGAGCCAAAATCGCAAATGACTGAAAATGAAATCCGCCAGACAGTGAGCGACGAACTGGTGAGGGATGTGTTGCGCGAGCGCCGCTCTGAGCGACGCTGGCGCATCATCAAGCGCGGCATGATGGTCGGCACCGGTGTTGTGTTCTTTGGGCTGTATCTGTTCGGTTACGCCAAGCAGATGGGCTGGAAGATGCTCCCCAACAGCGAAATCACGGCGGTGATCCATATCGACGGGGAGATTGCGGCCGGCAATACAGCCTCGGCTGAGAAGATCGTTCCGCTGCTACGGCGGGCCTTCGAGGCGAAGAATGTCAAGGCGGTTGTCCTGAGCATCGACAGCCCTGGCGGAGCGCCGGTGGAAGCGGAGCGAATCTACCAGTCGATCAAGGTCTTCAGGAAGAAAAATCCGAAACCGGTGGTGGCGGTGATCAATAATGTCGGCGCGTCCGCAGCCTACATGGTGGCGCTGCATACCGACAAAATCTACGCCGCGAATTATTCACTGGTGGGATCGGTCGGCGCGGTGTTGACCGGATGGGATTTTCACAAGGCACTGGAAAAGCTCCAGATCAGTCAACGTGTGTACGCATCGGGTAACCTGAAATCCATGCTCAATCCTTACATGCCCATGACGCCTGAAGCCGATCGCAAGGCGCAGGAAATGGTTCAGAAAATGGGTGAGCGCTTCAAGGCCGAGGTTCAGACGGCCAGGGGCAAGAAACTCCAAAGCAATGTGGATTACACCACTGGTGAGGT
>JAYVLR010000316.1:0-3304 GCA_043759395.1 Thiobacillaceae bacterium | reverse complement strand
GCACGCGCGGCACGGCCTCGCACCACCGACGCTTCCGCCCGCTCGCCCAGCGCCAGAGCCAAGGCATCGATCAAAATCGACTTGCCCGCACCGGTTTCGCCGGTCAAAACCGTCAGACCGGGCGCGAAATCCAGATCAACCCGCTCGACCAGCAGATAATCCCGAATCGACAGATGCGACAACATGCGAGGGGTGATCCTAAAGTTTTTTGCCCCAGTGCAGCTTCTGCCTGAGGGTATCGTAGTAACTATAAGAATGCGGATGCAACAGCGTAACCGGACGCGTCGCGCGCGTGATCCAGACCTGGTCGCCGGTCATCAGATCGAAATGATGCTGGCCGTCGAAATGCACACGCGCGTCATCCGCATGCATCAAGCGGATTTCAATGCGTGAATGGCTGCTGACCACAATCGGGCGCGCCGACAGTGTATGCGGGCACACCGGCACCAGCGCAATCGCTTCCAGCTTGGGGTGCATGATGGGTCCCCCGGCGGACAAGGCATACGCCGTCGTCCCGGTGGGCGTGGTCACCACCAGACCGTCGGCGCGCTGGCTGTAAACAAACTCGCTATTGATCGCGATTTCAAGCTCGATCAAACGCCCGGTTCCGCCCTTGCCCACGACCACATCGTTAAACGCAGCTGTCTCGTACACCACCACCCCGCCACGGCGCACCTGCGCATTCAGCAGAATACGTTCCTCCGCCACATACTGGCCGCTCAAAATCTCGGCCACCGCATTGAGCATGTCCTCGACCGTGATGTCGGTCAGAAATCCCAAACGTCCTTGATTGATGCCGATCAGCGGCGCGCCGTGCGGCGCCAGCACGCGCGCGATAGACAGCATCGTGCCGTCGCCGCCCAGCACCACGACCGCATCGCTGTGCGCGGCAAGATCGGCCAGATTTTCAAATGGAAACTCAGTGATCTGCAAACGCTCAGCGGTCTGGCTGGCGAGGATGATGTGGTAGCCGCGCTCCTTGAGAAAGCGAGCCAGAACCAGCACAGATTCCCCTATGCCCTGAGTGTCATATTTGCCCACCAGGGCAATAGTTTTGAATGGCGCTTGCATGGGGGCGAATTATACGGGAGCACGGCACAGGTTTCAGCGTCCTGCCCGCCGACTCACAGCGCTTCGGCACGCGGCCTCTTGCCAATCCTTAACTTAGGTAGAATGTCTCGCATGCTCTCCGACCGCGCCCGCATCCTGTTAAAAACCCTGGTAGAACGCTATATCACCGATGGTGAGCCAGTGGGATCGCGCACCCTGTCCCGCCATGCCGGACTGGATTTATCCCCGGCCACCATTCGCAACATCATGTCCGACCTCGAGGAAATGGGCTTTGTTGCCAGCCCCCACACGTCAGCCGGACGCGTACCGACGCCGCTCGGCTATCGTTTTTTTGTCGATACCCTGCTCACCGTTCGACCCTTGGCGCAGACCGAAGTCAACCATCTGGAGCAGAGTCTGACAACGGCTGATCCGCAACGCTTATTGACGGCGGCCTCCACGCTGCTCTCGGATTTAAGCCAGTTCGCCGGCCTGGTGATGACACCACGTCGCAGCCCGGCATTTCGCCAGATCGAGTTTCTGAGCCTGTCCGACAAACGTATCCTGCTCATCATCGTGACCATGGAAGGCGAAGTCGAAAACCGCGTCATCATGACCGACCGCAGCTATAGCCCGTCCGCCCTGACGGAAGCCGCCAACTATTTCAACCAGCATTACGCAGGCAGGACTTTTGACCAGGTGCGCGCACGGATGCAGGACGAGCTGGGGCGCATGCGCGACGACATCACCCGCCTGATGAGTGCAGCAGTGGACGCGGGCAGCCAGTCGCACGAGATGGGCAATGAACATGTGGTGGTATCTGGCAGCCGAAAACTACTCGACGTGGAAGAACTCGCCAGCAATATGGGCAACCTGCGCCGCCTGTTTGATGCCTTCGAACAGAAAACCGGCCTGCTGCAATTGCTCGACCAATCGCGCAACGCTGCCGGTGTGCAGATATTCATCGGCGGTGAATCCGAGCTGATGCCGCTGGACGAATGCAGCATGGTCACTGCACCCTATACCGTAGACGGCCTGGTGGTTGGCACCCTTGGCGTAGTCGGCCCCACCCGCATGGCCTACGAGCGCGTGGTGCCGATTGTCGACATCACCGCCAAACTTTTATCGAGCGCACTTTCACACCACTGATGAGCTATCTCAAAGAACCCGAATTCAAACATGGGCTGCCCAGCCGCACCGGCATTCTGCTGGTCAACCTCGGCACCCCCGAAGCACCCACCGCCGCCGCATTGCGCCCTTACCTCGAAGAGTTTTTGTCCGACCCGCGTGTGGTGGAAATTCCGCGTGCCCTGTGGTGGCTCATTCTTAACGGCATCATCCTCAACACCCGGCCCAAAAAATCCGCCGCTAAGTATGCCGCGATCTGGACCGCAGACGGCTCGCCGCTGAAGGTGCATACCGAGAAACAGGCCAAGCTGCTGAAAGGCTGGCTGGGCGAAAAAATCGCCACACCCATGCAGGTCGAATACGCGATGCGCTACGGCAACCCCGGCATTCCCGACGCGCTGGCGCGGATGAAAGCCGACGGCTGCGAGCGCATCCTCATCCTCCCCGCCTACCCGCAGTACGCCGCGTCATCGACCGCTACCGCTTTCGATGCCGCATTCGACTGGGCGCTTCGCACGCGCAACCAGCCCGCGCTGCGCACAGTGAAGCACTATCACGATCACCCGGCCTACCTTGCTGCACTGGCCACCAATGTCCGCGATTACTGGCAGATGCATGGCCGGCCCGATGTGCTACTGATGAGTTTTCATGGCGTACCGAAATACACGCTAACCAAGGGCGACCCCTACCACTGCGAATGCCAGAAAACCGGACGGCTACTGGCCGATGCACTCGGGCTCGAGCCCAGCCAGTTCCGGCTCACCTTTCAGTCGCGCTTCGGCAAAGCCGAATGGCTGCAACCCTACACCGACAAAACGCTGGCCGAACTCGGCCGCGCAGGCGTGGGGCGTGTCGATGTGGTGGCGCCCGGCTTCACCGCCGATTGCCTGGAAACACTGGAAGAACTGGCGATGGAAGGCCGCGCCAGCTTTCACGCGGCAGGCGGCAAGGCATTCCACTACATCCCCGCGCTCAACGAACATCCGCAATGGATCGATGCGCTGGGACAGATCGCGCTGGAAAACCTGGGGGGATGGGTGAGCGAAAACCGGGATCGCGATGCCGACGAGCAGGCACTACAGATCAGCAAAAACCGCGCGCTTGCAATGGGTGCCCGCAGCTAAAC
>JAYVLR010000315.1:0-2579 GCA_043759395.1 Thiobacillaceae bacterium | reverse complement strand
CCCAGTCAAGGTTTGCTTCTTTTACTTCATAGCGTTTCTCGCCGGTTTGAAAACTGAGTGCTTCGATGCGCAGCGGGCCATACAGGGAGCCATGCACGGCATGCAGCGTGAGCCTGCCGTTACTCAGGCGCATTGCCTGCTGCACGCACCATTGCAGCGCCGGCTCTGTTCCCAGCAGCCAGGCCAGCAGGCCGACGACGAGCAGCAAGCCGAGCAGAATCCGGACTGCGTAGATGACAAATTTTTTGAGCAACAGGGCATGCATCAGAAATTAAACCCTACTGAAAAGTGAATACGCATCTGCCGCACAGCTTCGCCGTAAGCGAGGTCCAGGTTAAGCGGGCCAACGGGACTTTTCCAGCGCGCACCCAGGCCATAACCATAGACAGGACTCATCAAGTTCAAGTCATCTGCCGCATTGCCGCCGTCGACGAAAATTCCGGCTCCCCAGTGTGGCGTCAGCCAGTGCACATATTCGGCGCTGGCAGTCGCCAGATAGCGGCCGCCGACGATTGCGCTGCCCTCGGATACGCCGAGGCTCTGGTAAGCGTAGCCGCGCACCGTCTGATCACCACCGGTACGGAACAGAAAGTCGGAAGGAATCCCCATGCGGCTACTGGCTGCCACAGCGCCCAGCTCGCCGCGCAGGATCATCTGATCGCTTTTGCCGATAGGATAGAAATACACAAGGCGGCTATAGCCACGAAAGAAATCCTGATCAGACAGAATCGCGCGTGCAGCCGTATCTGCCTGCAAATTTAAAACATAACCACGGGTCGGATAAAGTATCTGATCGACATCGCGCAACGTCCAGGAATAGCCTGGACTGAGTGCGGCGCTGTGCGCACTCGACGCACCTGCGATGTACTGATTTTCGAGGAAATAACGCAGGCCATAGGCGGTTTCAGTTTTGTCACGGATAAAGGTGCGCTTGCCTCCCAGCACCAGCTTTTGCGTCTCCAAACCCTCAATGTCGGTGTGCTCGAGCAGGGTGGTGTAGCTATCGCGATATCTCTGTTCGGTCAGCGGGAGTTGCAGGTCGCTGCCCAGAGACTGGCGTTTCTGCTCAAGCTTAAGCGCTCCGCCAAGCTGCCACGCACGGTCGAGAAAATTAAGATCGCGATAATCGATCTGGCCCCTTGGTCCCGTGTCGGTGCTCATGCCTATACCGAAGCCCAGTTTCCGCGAAGGATACTCCGTCACTTTAGCCCGAACCGGCACGACAGGCGGCTGTTTGGGGTCGATCTCCGCGTTCACATCAACATTCGAAAAATAGGGGCTGTCCTGCAGCCTCGATTGCAGCAACAGCAGCTTGTTCTGCGAGTAGGGTTCGCCCGCCACGATGGGACTCATGCGCTCGACGAGGGTCGCTGGATAACGCTGCAGCCCCTGGATGTCCAGTGCGCCGAAGGTGAAAAGGGGACCGCTCTCCAGCGTGAGCTGCAGTTCGACGCTCATGGTTTCCTGATTGACGGTGGCATGGCTGTCCACAATCGTAGCCGTCGGGTAGCCATCGATCAGCAGCGCCTTGAGCGCATTGCGCTTGGCGGTTTCCCAGTCAGCGTGACGGAATACCGCATCAGGGCGCATGCTCCAGTCCGCCCGCATTTTGTCGAGGCGCGCGCGACTCTCTGCGGAATCATCATTGAATGGGCCGGTGACTTGAAGATCAAAGCGGGTGACACGCACCGGCTGGCCCGGGTCGACAATGACGTTGACGACCCATCTGCTGTCCTTCTGCTCCATTTCGACTTTAATCACGGGAGAGTAAAACCCCTCGGTGGCGAGGAACTTGCGTATCTGATCCGGTGCCACTCCTGCCAGCCGCTGAAGCTGATCCTCATTCATGCGCTCGCTGCCGCGCCAGCGATAAAGGTCGAGATGCCCTTCCAGCAGCTTGCGCTGAGCCAGAGGCACTTGAAGCTCGATGTCATAGGTAAAAGCGGGCTGACTGTCGGATGCAAAAACCACCTGAACCATGGCTAACATGGCCAGGCTGAAAGCGCATATCAGAAAAGTCAGTAGCGATGGTTTCATGGATATCTCGTGCCGAACCGGCGCATGAATTCACCGCCTGCGAGGCTGGAGATGAGAGTGGCGGCGATGCTGGGAATGATCTGATGCCACAACTTCATTAGGGTACTTCCTTGCAATTTTGAATGGATAGCATGGCGTTCAATTCCGCCACGATCTTGCCGGGGAGTTTCGCTGCGCTGACAGCCACGGAACAGTGGCGCACTGATACTGGGGCGAATCTGGATTATGCCGTAAATTGGTGTCTGCCAGCATAAAACTGACCGGTAAACTCTGCAATCCTCTGTCTATGAAAAATCTTGCGCTTGAAGCCGATCCCTTTGATTCCTCCACAATTAAAAATAAACTGAGCCTTGCTTCTTTCATTTTACTGCAGCGGCCCGCATATCAGGAGCAACATGGTGGCGCTGCATGGGATAGCGCGATCATGGTTAAGAGAGGAAGCTGCAACAACGAGGTCTGAGTGGTATTTTTTAATCACAAAGAGGAGGTTGGCAACATGAAAATTCCAATGCAAATCACACTGCGCAACGTAGATCAGTCCG
>JAYVLR010000314.1:0-3139 GCA_043759395.1 Thiobacillaceae bacterium | reverse complement strand
AGCGCTTCGCCGGCCATCAATTGGGCAACCAGCAGCATGTCCTGGGCCTGCCTGGAGTCAGGTTCGAGCGTGGCGAGTTTTTTGGCGTATTCCAGTCCTTTTGCGGTATCCCCTTCACGCAGGGCGACGGTGGCCATCATGCCCAATGCCTGCGGGTCGTTGGGCGATTTGGCCAGCATGGTCTGCAGCACGTCCTTTGCACCTTCATATTCGGCGCGGCTGAGCAGAACACTGCCAAGCAAACCCTGCGCCGTTTTGGAACGCGGCGCGTCAGCCAATACCTTTTGCGCGAGCGTGAGTGCCTGTTCGGTGTTGCCAAGTCTTAGTTGAGTCGTGGCTAAATAAATCCTATTGGGCAAGAAATCTGGATTGACTGTGTAGCTGGCCTGGAACGCTGTTGCGGCATTCTGAAAATCATCTTGTGCAAAATAATTCAGGCCCGCGACATAATTGACGTAGGGATGATCCTTGAGACCGGCCTCCTTGAGCGCATTGATGTCGGCTGTGGCTTGCGGATATTTTTTGAGCTGAATGCGTACCTGCGCCCGCTTGATCTGTTCGACATAGGGGGTGGCGCGGTGTTTGATGGCCTGGTCGTAGGCTTTTTCGGCTTCGGCGAGGTGTGCCTGTGCCATTTCCAGATCACCCAGTGCACTCCAGGCATCGGGTGAGGCAGGGGTGGCCTTGAGCGCTTTGTTCACCCATTGCCGTGCGACGCCATATTGGCGCTGATAGCCGTGCAGGGCCGTCATGCCGATCAAAGCGGGCATGGAATCGGGCTTGATTTGCAAAGCCTGTTCCAACGCCTGTTGCGCTAGGTCGAACTGACTCTTGGCGATGTACGCCTGCCCGCGCAGGCCGAGGATCGCGGCCTGGTCGGCTTTGGATATATCGGGAATTTGCACGCTGCTTTCCTGCAACACCCGGCCAAGGTCTCCTTGCAGCAGCAGCGACTTGACGAGGGTTAGCTGCCCTGAGGCGTGGCTCAGACCCAGTTCCATGGCCTTTTTGATTTCTTTCTCAGCACGAGGCCCCTCACCCATGTCGGCTGCGACTTTGGCCAGCAACCAGCGCCCTTCCACCGAACTGGGGTCCTTCTGCACTGCGTTGGAAAGCTCGAGCATGGCGGGCCGGAGCTCACCCTTGTCCATGTATCCCTTGGCTTTGGAAACATGCTCAGCAGCGGTCAAATCTTGTCCACAGCCGGAGAGAACGAGCAAAGCAGCGAAAAACAGGGCTGTCATACAGAGGGGGCGGGAAATAGACATCATGGGCATCCTCGGGTTTGAATCAGGATAAAGATTAACTTAACCACCAAGTTGTTTCAGCAAATCTCTGGCTGGCTTTTCTTGCGGAAAGGTTTTTCCGCCATCGAGAAGGCGCTTGAGTTCCTGACGCGCACGAGAGCGGTCGCCCGTTATGTTGTAAGCCTCTGCCAGATGGTAATGAATTTCCGCGGCATCGGGAACCTTGGACAGCGCTTGCTGCAAGAGCTTGATGCCTCGTTCAGATTGTCCCTGCTGCACCAGAATCCAGCCCAGAGTGTCCAGGATAGCGGCGTTATCGGGTTTGAGTTTGAGCGCCTGTTCAGCATAAGGCAACGCGCGCTTGTCCTTAAGTTCCGACAGTACCCAGGCGAGGTTGTTCAGCACCACGAGGTTGCCCGGATTTTGCTGGTTTAGGTACAAGTAATGGTCTGTGGCTACCTTGAATTGCCCACGCGCGGTCAGGCGCTCAGCCAGAAAAAGGCGGGTGTCATTGTCTTGGGGGTGGCTGGCTAGCCAGGCGGAAATTTGCTTATCGCCCTCCTCAGCGCGCCCTGCGCCCGCAAGCGCCTGATGCAGACGAACCAGGATAGCGGGGGAGGGCGAGAGTTTGTGCGCGCGTTCATATACAGTGATCGCAGCAGAATATTGTTTACGTGCCATGGCCGTGTCGCCTTCCAACATCAATCCTGCCGCGAGAGTGGCGGGTTGCTGCTGGATTTGTTTGGCGATTTTCTGGGCATCTTCATAGCGTGCTGACTGGATTTCAAGGCCACCGAGCAGCAATTGCGCTTCAATGAGGTCGGGTTTCAGCCTCAGCGCTTCTTGCAGGGTTTTACGCGCATCGTCCATTTTCTTCATCGCAATTTGAACTTGCGCGAGTTTCAACCTTGGCTGGGGCTGCTGCGGATAGAGATCCACAAGCTTACGATAGGTGCCCAGCGCATTATCGTAATCTTTACTGGCAAATTGGGTGGTGCCGAGCAGGTCAAGTGCCGCCGGGTTCTTGGGTTGGGTACTCACGGCTTCGCGCGCTGAGGCTACGGCTTTGGCATTTTCGCCTTTGGCCATCAGGTAGCGCCCCAGTAATAAACGTGGCTGAATGGATTGCGGATGGGCGGTTGCCGCTTTTTCCAACCAGCTCACATAGGTTTTTTCGTCCTTGCTGCGCAGCCCCAGATCGGCCAACGCAAGCATTGCGTTGAGATGGTTGGGTTTGGTTTTCAGAATCTCTTCAAAGCGTTTGCGAGCCTGAGCAGGTTGCTGGTCTTGCAAATCGAGCTGTGCCAGATTTGCCGCGGCTGGGAAGAAAGCCGGATCAAGTTTAAGTGCCTGATTAAAGCTGGTGCGTGCTTGCGCCAGGTCCTGCTTGCCAAGATAGGCGGCACCACGGTAGTTCCATACCAGGGGATTGGTCGGTTCTTTTTTTTCCAATCCCGCGATACTGGTCAATGCCGCATCAAATTGCTTATTCCTGAGTTGTGTAAGAATTAAAATCGTGTCGGGGCGGCTGCCTGCATCGTGCATTGTGGCTGCGGAGCGCAAATCAGACAGCGCGCGGCTATCACCCTGCTTCAAACGCGCAAGACCAAGTTGGGTACGGATGGCCGCGCTGTCGGGACTGACTTTAGCTGCGGCCTCAAAGTGTGCACTGGCTTCGGCAAAAGCTTTTTTCGTGAGGGCAATTTCTCCGGCAACAACAAGTACTCCAGCATCCTGGGGAGCGATTTTCAGCGCAGGCGCGAGGGTGCGAGAAGCTTCATCTGCGCGGCCCAGTCTTAACTGCGTAGCAGCCAGCAAGCGTAGAGCGTAGACATCATTGGGTGCAGCCTTGACGACTTTGTTCAGGTAAGTCTCGGCAGTTTGCAGATTGC
>JAYVLR010000313.1:0-3332 GCA_043759395.1 Thiobacillaceae bacterium | reverse complement strand
GCCGGACACCAGCCGCTCCCACGACACATGCGCAGGCTGGCCAGCGGCATCAGATTCACGCCGGACAAAATCCAGCAAACGGGATTGTTGGGCGTTGGCGGGCGCAAAGTCGATGTGCCCGCCCTCGGTGGCATACGCACGATAGCGTCCGTCCGCGTCCGTCTGCATCCAGGCAAGCCCCAGGCCGGTACCTGCGCCGGTAATTGCACGGATGCCGCTAGTTTGAACAGGATGAGGATTGAGCGCGAGCGTGTCGCGTTCGGTCAGCGTCGCCACCCCCGCTGCTGCCGCCTGAAAATCATTGACGAATTGCACCGTGTTGATTGCCAGCGCCGCACCCAGCGCAGCGGCATCAAGCGTCCAGTCCAGATTGGTCAAGCGTGCTTGCCGCTGGTTGACCACGCCGGGCAAGGCCAGCGTCAAAACATCCGGTGCAGAAGCCATCTGGGCATCGCGCATGAACTGGCGCAACAGTGCCGTTGCATCACTGAAATCCGCACTGGCGTACACCCGTTCAAAGCGCAGTTGCTGCGAGGCCGATTCGTCTCTCGCCACCCAGGCCAGCCAGCTTTTTGTCCCGCCTATATCGCCTGCGATGATCTCCATGCGGCACTATACGTCACACAACAGACGAACGGGTTTGATCCATGCTGCGGTAATAGTTGATGAGCGCATTGGTCGAAGCGTCATGCGTGCCAACGGCATCCGCCGCATGCAGCTCGGGCAGAATGCGCTGCGCCAGTTGCTTGCCCAGTTCCACGCCCCACTGGTCGTAGGAATTCAGGTTCCAGATCACGCCCTGCACAAAAATCTTGTGCTCGTACAAAGCCAGCAAGCTGCCCAAAGCATACGGCGTCAGCTTCTTCAGCAGCAGCGCATTGCTGGGATGATTGCCGTTAAAAATCTTGTGCTGGATAAACGTCCCGGCCACCGCACCCTGCTGCGTACTGGCCTGCGTTTCTTCGCGCGTGCGGCCGCGCATCAAGGCCTCGGTCTGCGCCAGAAAATTGGCGATCAGAATATCGTGATGCGACTGCAACTCGGTATGCGGCTGCATCGACACGATAAAGTCCGCCGGGATCAGCTTGGTGCCCTGGTGCAGCAATTGATAAAACGCATGCTGGCCGTTAATCCCGCTCGCGCCCCAGACAATCGCCCCGGTCGCGTAGTTCACCACATTGCCGTCGCGATCCACCGACTTGCCGTTGCTCTCCATGTCCGCCTGCTCAAGGTACGCGGGCAGGCTGCGCAAGTAATGGTCGTAAGGCAAAATCGCCTGCGACTCGGCGCCAAAAAAATTGTTGTACCACACCCCCAGCATCGCCAGAATCACCGGCATATTCTGCTCCAGCGGCGTCTGGCGGAAATGCGTATCCATCGCATGTGCGCCGTCCAGCAATTCGACAAAGCGCTCGAACCCCACCGCCAGCACAATCGATAAACCAATCGCCGACCACAGCGAATAACGCCCGCCCACCCAGTCCCAGAACTCGAACATCTGCTGCGGACCAATGCCAAACGCCATCACCGCGCGACGGTTGGCCGATACCGCAACAAAGTGGCGCGCGATATGCTGCTCCGACTGCGCCTGCGCCAGAAACCATGCGCGCGCACAGTGCGCATTGATCATCGTCTCCTGCGTGGCAAAAGTTTTGGACGACACGATAAACAGCGTGGTCTCGGGCTTGAGCGACTCCAGCGTCTCTTTGACGTGTGCGCCGTCCACATTGGAAATGAAATGAAATTTCAAGCGCGCATGATGGTAAGGCTTGAGCGCCTGCACCGCCATCTGCGGCTCCAGATCCGAGCCGCCAATGCCGATATTAACCACATCGGTAATCGCCTCGCCGCTATAGCCGCGCCATTCGCCGTTGCGTACCTGCCCGGCAAACGCACTCATGCGATCAATCACCGCATTCACCACCGGCATCACGTCTGTGCCATCTACCTTGATCGGCACATTGCCGCGATTGCGCAACGCAACATGCAGCACCGCGCGGTCTTCCGTGTTGTTGATTTTTTCGCCGCCGAACATGCGCTCGCGCCAGTCCGTCACATCCGCCTCTTGCGCCAGACGCATCAACAGACTCATCGTTTCTTCAGTCACGCGGTTCTTGGAATAATCCAGCAGCATATCGCCGACCGACAGAGAAAACTTTTTAAACCGCTCCGGTTCCTGCGCAAACAAATCGCGCATGTGAATATCCCGTATCGATTCGTAATGTTTTCTCAGCAAGCGGCACACCGGGCGGTGCAAAGGCTGCGAATCAGCTTCGTGCAATTGATGCTTTACGGCATTCATACTGCTCCCCAAGGTTCCTAATTCCAATCGGCAAGGCCGCCGTTGCCATCCTGCGGATTTCACACAGCTCGTTACCGCCACCCACCCTCAAAACCAAACTTGTTTGAAGCACGATTGGCCTGCCTTTTTAAAGGTATTAGCAATGCCCATGCCATAAGCAAAAACGCCCATCACAGCAAGGGAATCAAGCTTAAAGCGCGAGTATTAAAACTTTGTGGCCAGCCGACTACCGCCGCGATGCACCAGCAAACCAGCTTCTGCACTTAAAAAGTGCCGACACAAGCCTTCCCTCTCCATGGAACCAGGCAAGCTAACAGTACAAGTTGGATGAAGTTGAGTTTGCGGGTTACGGACGCAATCCAAATATGCGCCAGCGGGTCTTGGTAGAATGTCGCCATCCACAATTTGGAACACACCTCATCATGAATACCAAACACTGCAAACTTCTTATTCTGGGCACCGGACCCGCTGGTTATTCTGCTGCGGTCTATGCCGCCCGCGCTAATCTCAACCCGGTAATCATCACCGGGATGCAGCAAGGCGGCCAGTTGATGACCACGACCGATGTTGATAACTGGCCTGCTGATGCCGACGGCGTGCAGGGACCGGAACTGATGGAGCGCTTTCAGAAGCACGCCGAGCGCTTTCATACTGAAATTATTTTCGACCAGATTCACACCGCGAAACTCACCGAAAAACCCATCACGCTAATCGGCGACTCGGGCACCTATACCTGCGACGCGCTAATTGTTGCCACCGGCGCATCAGCGATGTATCTAGGCTTGGAGTCGGAACAGGCCTTTATGGGTAAAGGCGTTTCCGGCTGCGCCACCTGCGATGGATTTTTCTATAAAAACCAGCAAGTCGCGGTGATCGGCGGCGGCAATACGGCGGTGGAAGAAGCGCTGTATCTGGCCAATATCGCCAGTCATGTGACCTTGGTGCATCGCCGCGATACGTTCAAGTCCGAAAAAATCCTGGTCGATCATCTGATGGAGAGGGTCCGCGAAGGCAAGATCACGCTGGCGCT
>JAYVLR010000312.1:0-3181 GCA_043759395.1 Thiobacillaceae bacterium | reverse complement strand
GGGGCTATCCGAAAGAGATAAAAGAAATCGCAAAAACGCATTAATGACGACGGGATGCAAACACGCCCCCACTGGGGGCACGACACATGCACGCTATTTGCGAATTTGAACATGTCGGCCTGTTCTATTGGTTCCGGAAGAAGACGCCGTCGAATTGCAGTAGCCGCCCGCTGGATTCGTCGAGAAAGCCTGGAATAAGATTCCACAGTTCGAATCCCTGACCGGCCAGCCATTCGATCGTTTCACGATACAAGGTCTGCCCTTCGTAGAGTGGAATGACCGACAGTTCAAGCTGTATGCCGCGAATGTGAGGCAACAACCCAGTGGCGCCCAACAATACTGGCATCTCGTAGCCCTGGGTATCGATTTTCAGTAGTGTCTTTCGGTTGGGGGTGAGCACAGCATGCGCAAGTGAGTCGAGTCGACTCAGCGGTACACGCTGACTTCCCACATAGCGCGACAGAGGGGCAGCTTGCGCATGGGCGTCATGCATGGGCAGGACGGAACTGCTGACGGAATTGCCTGCAATATTGATCACGATCTCCCCGTCTTCCGCGCCCATAGCCATGCGCGGTGCGATATGCCAGCGCGCATCCATTGCTGCCGCCTGGGTGAGCTCGGCATGGGCCTGTTCTAGCGGCTCAAAGGAAAGAATATCGCCCTGAAAACCTGTCTCGCGCAGAGAAATACCACAGCCACCGGTATTGGCGCCCACATCCAGAACGAGATCAATACCATGGTGCGCAAGCAAGCGTGCCATGCGAGCCTCTTGCGACTGGGCCGGGTTGTAACGATTCAGTTCAATGCCGAATTTGATCGCAAGCTTCCTGATGCGGTGTGCAATAGTCATTGTTATCCCCTGTTTTCCAAACCAGTAATTGTGGGAACCGATGCCGGTTCATGGTGGACCGTTTCTCCGTATAGCTGTCGATAGATAGTCTCATAGGCACCAGCCACTTTGTCCGCTGTGAAATGATCACGCACACGCGCCCGGGCTGCCTCGGCCGCTGCCTGATAACGCACCGGACTGTCCAGCAGATCAAGCATGGCCTGCTCGATCGATTTTGCAGAAGTAACGTCGGTCAAGATCCCGCCCTCGCCCACCACCCAGGGCACTGCCCCGCTGCGCTCGCCGCCAATCACGGGGACCCCCAGGGCCATCGCCTCGGCGATGGACATGCCGAAGGCTTCTTCCAGAGAAGGATGAACCAGGACATCTGCTGCGGCCAGTTCGTCGAGCAGGCGGCTATAAGGCACGCATCCGACAAATTCCAGGCCGTCGGTCATGCCATTTTGCCGCGCCCACTGCTCCGCCCGTTCGCCCGGGCCGAAATCCGCGCCGAATATTCTGAGGCGCGCGCCGGGCTTGCGAGCCCGCAAAGCTGCGAAGGCTCTCAATGCGGGCTCGGGATTTTTCAACTTGCTCCAGCCATTCACCACCATGGCCAGCAACGGAGGGAGCGAATCAGGCTGGCGATCAGGCTGATCCGGCTTACCAAACAACACGGGCGGCAGGGGGTTGGGGACGACAGACACCGGCTGCCTGCACAAGGACTGCACTTCCGTCTGCAAATACGGGGAAACCGCAGAAACGTGTGGCGCACGGCGCAGCACATGCCAAGCCATGCCTGCCCTGAGCCAGCGGTAAAAGCTGCGGGTTGGCCGCGACTGGCTATACATCCGTGCCACCACGAAGGGCGAGTCGTGACAGGTAATGAGCGTTGGCAACCCGCTGCGCTGCGCGGCCCAGGCGAATTCGTAAGACCAGTGCGCATGCACGACATCAGGTACTGCCTGCTCGATGGCGTGTTGCAAACCCCGCCGCTCGAAGGCATACAAATCGACGACGCGCCCCGGTCGCCAACCATTGGGTTGCCAGGCACGGCGGCGCATCGGCACATACACCACTTCCAGATTGGCGCCTTTGGCATGAACTGACTGCCGCCAATCCAGCGCCATCCCACCGCTCAATGTCACTGCAGTAATCCGGTGCCCGCGCCGCAGCAACTCAGCAATGAGCGTGACCAGCAAGGGGGCGCCGGAATAACCCACAGGAAGGCCGGTGACCTCGCCCTCCAGAAGGGGGCGGATATCTTCTGTGGCGATGGGGCCGACGATGGCTATATGCAAGACTGTAGCCTCCCTTGTGCCTGACTTGTTACGTCCCTCCATACACCGTAACCAGTTGGCCCAATTACACCATGCGCATTGCGGCCCAAATGTGGCGCAATGCAACGGCTGGAAGCAAGATTCGCAAAACCAATCTTCATGATGGTCACGGCGTGGGAATTGCCTGAGTGGATTGAATGCGACGTATCCAGAAAGTGCTTCCAAGTGGCGTTCTGGACAGAAGTTTCTGGATCACGCCCAACAAGTCATTGGACAGTGCAAGTTGAGGCAAGGCCATTACAAAACCGGACAGTAGAATTCCGGACAATGCGATTTCAACAGCCAGTCTGGGCATGGGGGCCCACACGTGAAACGCCCTATCGACAACAAGAAGCGCAAACACGACAAACATTGCAGCCAGTAGCCCGCCACGCAGCGCGCCAAACAAGGCCGACACCGATAATCCGATATGGCGCATCAATGCCGCTGTCATGCCAACCACACGCAGACCATAGACCCCGCATACCGCCCATGCCATGGCTGTTACCGAGTATCGCGAGGCAACCAGCAGCGCAGCAACGAAGGCAATCCCAACCCAGAATTGCACCCTCATCTCGGCGCCCGCCGCACCTTTGCCCCACAGGACCGGACCGGCGACAGCCATGACTGCGTGCAGCATCATGGACAGAGACAACGGCAGCAGAACGGAGCCCGCCGCTGCCCATTGCTGCCCGAACAAGGCGGCAATCAAGGTATCCGTCACCGTTGCAATACCGGCGAATACCGGGAATGCAACAAGGGCAACACCCGCGACTACGATCAGGTAGGCGCGCCGCAGACTGCCCGGGTTATCCTGGGCTCTTGCACTGACGGGGAACAAGACGGTCTGCAATGTCACGACCAGATGATTGGCTGGCGTGCGCACGAGGTTGTAGGAAACCGAATACAGGCCCAAAGCGGTCGGCCCAAACACCTTGCCGACCAGCAGATTGTCGACGTTTTCAATCACCCAGTTGGCCATGTTGGTGAACAGGACACGAACACCAAATTTTTTGAGTCCGCTGTCTCCACC
>JAYVLR010000311.1:0-9425 GCA_043759395.1 Thiobacillaceae bacterium | reverse complement strand
ATTCGTCGTCGCACAGAAAAAGGCGGGATTGGATTCGGCGCGCAGGTCAAGAATGTCGATGAAACCAAGCGTGATGTAGAGTTGCTGCATCAGGTAGAGCCGGAGGATTTAATCAAATATGGATTGATTCCCGAGTTTGTCGGGCGTGTGCCAGTCGTCACCATATTGGACGAACTGGATGAAGGCGCGCTCATGCGAATTTTGACCGAACCCAAGAACGCACTGACCAAGCAGTTTGCCAAGCTGTTCAAGATGGAGGGTGTGGAACTCGAGTTCCGCGATACCGCGCTGAAAGCGATTGCCAAGCGGGCGCTGGATCGGCACACGGGCGCGCGCGGGCTGCGCTCGATTATTGAGCATGCACTACTCGACACCATGTATGACCTGCCGTCGCTCAAGGGCATCAGTAAAGTAGTGGTGGACGAAGGCTTGATCAAGGGGGAGTCCAAACCTTTGTTGATCTACTCGGATCAGACTGAGCAGTCGCGTGCCGCAGGCGCGTAACCAAGCATCGGCCGGAACCTGCCACTTGAACTATTGATAACAAGCCCCACCTAAACCTTGGGGCTTGTTTGCGTTTGAGTCCCCTATAACCATAACCCAAGATAGGATAAGCCATGAGTGCCAATAAAACTCCAGAACAGGTCAGCTTGCCTTTGCTGCCCTTGCGCGATGTCGTGGTTTTCCCCCACATGGTGATTCCGCTGTTTGTCGGGCGCCCGAAGTCGATCAAGGCTTTGGAAACCTCCATGGAGTCGGGCAAAAGCATTTTGCTGGTCGCGCAAAAGACAGCTGCTCAAGATGACCCTACCCCGCAAGATTTATACGACACCGGAAGTGTGGCAACAGTATTGCAAATGCTCAAGCTGCCTGATGGCACTGTCAAAGTGCTGGTAGAAGGCAATCAGCGCGCGCGCGTGCTGAAGGTCACGGATGTGGGCACGCACCTCGCCGCCCAGGCGGAAATTGTGCCGGCGGAGGGCGAAGAGCGTGTAGAAGTAGAAGCCATGCGCCGCGCATTACTTGCGCAGTTCGATCAGTACGTCAAACTCAACAAGAAAATTCCGCCGGAGATACTGACCTCATTATCCGGCATCGATGAAGGTGGTCGACTGGCTGACACCATAGTTGCCCATCTGCCATTGAAGCTTGAGCAAAAGCAGGAAGTGCTGGAGATGATTGAGGTCAATAAACGCCTCGAACATTTGCTGGGTCTGCTGGAAGGTGAGCTCGATATTCTGCAGGTTGAAAAGCGCATCCGTGGCCGTGTCAAACGCCAGATGGAAAAGAGCCAGCGTGAGTATTACCTTAACGAGCAGGTCAAAGCGATCCAGAAAGAGCTGGGTGATATTGAGGAAGGCGTTGAGCTTGAAGACATTGAGAAGCGGATCAAAGATGCCAAGATGTCGAAGGAAGCTGAAACCAAGGCTTTAGCTGAATTCAAAAAACTGCGCATGATGTCGCCGATGTCTGCTGAGGCCACGGTGGTTCGTAGTTATATCGAAGCGATGGTCGGACTGCCCTGGAAGAAAAAAACCAAAATCAGTAAGGACTTGGCCAAGGCCGAGAAAATACTGGATGAGGATCACTACGGCCTGGACAAAGTCAAGGAACGCATACTGGAATATCTGGCAGTTCAGCAGCGCGTCGACAAGGTTAAAGCGCCTATCCTTTGCCTGGTCGGACCCCCCGGCGTCGGTAAGACTTCATTGGGGCAGTCCATTGCACGTGCGACCAATCGGAAGTTTGTGCGTATGGCCTTGGGCGGCGTAAGGGACGAGGCGGAAATCCGCGGCCATCGCCGTACTTACATTGGGTCGATGCCGGGCAAAATTTTGCAAAGCCTGACCAAGGTTGGGGTGCGCAATCCGCTTTTCTTGCTTGATGAAGTCGACAAAATGGGCATGGATTCGCGCGGTGACCCATCATCCGCGCTTCTGGAAGTGCTGGATCCCGAGCAGAACCACACCTTCCAGGATCACTACATCGAAGTCGAATATGACTTGTCGGACATCATGTTTGTTGCTACGGCCAACACACTTAACCTGCCTGCACCACTCCTGGATCGCATGGAAGTGATTCGTCTGTCGGGATATACCGAGGATGAAAAAATCAATATTGCTGAACGTTATCTGGTTGCAAAGCAGATGAAGGTCAACGGCATATTGGATAGCGAGTTGAGTATTGCCGAATCAGCGCTGCGTGACATCGTGCGGTATTACACACGTGAAGCTGGCGTGCGTAGTTTGGAGCGTGATATTTCAAAACTGTGCCGTAAAGCGGTCAAGATGTTGTTGCTGAAAAAGCAGAAGGGCAAGCTCACGATTACTTCGCGCAATCTGGAGAAATTTCTGGGCGTTCGCCGGTTCAGTTTTGGCGTGGCCGAGAAAAATAACCAGGTGGGTCAGGTCACCGGTCTGGCGTGGACCGAAGTCGGCGGCGAGCTGTTGACGATCGAAGCTGTTTCCTTGCCAGGCAGAGGCAAAATGACCACGACCGGCAAGCTGGGTGAAGTCATGCAGGAGTCGATCCAGGCTGCACTTTCGGTGGTTCGTTCGCGCGCCCGCAAGCTGGGCATCAAAGAAGATTTTTATCAGAAGCGTGACATCCATGTACATTTGCCGGAAGGCGCTACGCCAAAAGACGGACCGTCTGCGGGCATTGCGCTTAGCACGGCGATTGTGTCGATTTTGACGGGCATTCCGGTGCGCGCAGATGTTGCAATGACCGGTGAAATCACCTTGCGTGGCGAAGTTTTACCCATCGGTGGGTTGAAAGAAAAATTGCTGGCGGCGCATCGTGGTGGCATTAAAACGGTTTTGATTCCTGAAGAGAACGTCAAGGACTTGACAGAGATTCCGGACAACATCAAGAATAAGCTCGACATCCACCCGGTCAAGTGGATTGATCAAGTCCTTGAGTTGGCACTGGAACGTTTACCTGAGCCGTTACCGGATGAGCCGCTGGTGGAAGCCGAGGCGATAGCTGTCCCCGAAGGGAAACCGGAAGAGGTCGTTGCGATCAAGCATTGATACAAAATTGCTGGTTATTAAAATCCCGCGCTTGACGCGGGATTTTTTCGCTCAATATGCGGGGAACCGCTTGACACAAGGGTTTGCGGATTGCTATAAAAGCAGACACAGGGGCTTTCCTGTGCCACTTTAATGAAGGGGATGACACGTGAATAAATCTGAACTGATCGAATCCATCGCTGAGTCTGCTGATATTTCCAAAGCTGCGGCTGGTCGCGCACTGGATGCAACCGTCGAAGCGGTGAAGAAGGCAATGAAGAAAGGTGACATGGTTACGCTGGTAGGTTTCGGCACTTTTTATGTGGGTAAGCGCGCTGCTCGTACCGGTCGTAATCCGCGTACCGGTGCCGCAATTAAAATCAAGGCGGCGAAGGTGCCGAAGTTCCGTGCAGGAAAAGGTTTGAAAGACGCTATTAACTAGTAAATACGGTGTTATAGGCTTGGCATTAGGCGAGAAAATCTTGTATAATCTTGGTCTTTGTAGGGTGCTTAGCTCAGCTGGTAGAGCGTCGCCTTTACACGGCGAATGTCGGGGGTTCGAGCCCCTCAGCACCCACCAGTCGGGTTAGGCATAGCAGGTTTAAAAAGTAGTTGGAGTGGTAGTTCAGTTGGTTAGAATACCGGCCTGTCACGCCGGGGGTCGCGGGTTCGAGTCCCGTCCACTCCGCCAATACCAAAAAAGGTGAACGCGAGTTCGCCTTTTTTCATTTCTGCCCGAACCTTTCAGCACCGGCAGCATTTCGCCGGGCAACGATACAAATGTCTCGTTTTGGGTGAAAATTCAGGCTTCTATTTAAGGAATTGAGGGAAACCATGCTCGAAGCAATCCGCAAACACGCCAAGGGCTGGGTGGCCAAAATTATTCTGGCGCTGATCGCCGTCACGTTTGCACTTTTTGGCGTGGATTCATACATGAAAGGCGGCGGCGGTGCGGATGCGGTTGCCGTCGTTGGCGACACGAAAATATCGAGTCAGGAATATAGTCGTGAACTTCAGCAACAGGCAGATCGCATGCGTGAAGCGCTGGGTCAAAACTTTGATCGCACGGTAACTGAAACGCCTGAGTTCCGTAAAAATGTGCTGAATAGCATGATCGAACGTAAAGCGCTCTTGATCGATGCGCAGCAGCAGGGATTTCGTGCGCCAGCTAGCTACATTGATGGCGTGTTATCGCAAATACCGGCGTTTCAGGAGAACGGTGTATTTTCACCGCAGCGCTTCGAAGCCATGTTGCGGCAGCGAAACATGACACCTGCAGGTTTTGCCAATGATATTCGCCAGGGCTACATGCTTGAGGCGCAGACCACCCCGGTTTCGTTGGGCGCATTCGTTGCGAAAACGCCCTTGACCCATATCGCCCGTCTGCTTACGCAACAGCGTGAAGTGTCAGTGATCGATCTGCCGGTAAAAGATGTGAGTTCGCAGGTGAGCGTGTCGGATAGTGACGTGCATAGTTACTATGCCAGTCATAAGACTGAATTCACCGAGCCAGAAAAAATTCGCGCCGAGTATCTCGCGCTTACGCTGGCTGCTGCCATGCCGGGTGTGGTTGTGAATGAACAGGAAATAAATGCGTTTTACCAGGCAAATACTGCGCGTCTTGGCCAGCCTGAACAACGTACTGCTAGCCACATCCTGATCGCAGTACCTAAGAGTGCAAGTGCCGCTGTCAAAGCGCAGGCGCGTGCCAAGGCGGAGCAATTGACGGCTGCGGTGCGTAAAGCGCCCGCAAGTTTTGGAGACGTTGCGCGCAAGGAATCGCAAGATCCTGGGTCGGCCGCACAGAACGGCAGTCTTGGCAGCTTTGCGCGCGGAGCTATGGTCAAGCCTTTTGACAACGCTGTGTTCAGCATGAAACCTGGAGAGGTACGCGGGCCGGTCGAGAGTGAGTTCGGCTTTCATATCATTCGTCTGGACGGTATTCATGCCGCTGCGACCGTGCCGCTAGACAAGGTGCGGTCTGAAATTGAATCTGAGTTACGCAAACAGAAAGCACAGAAAAAATTTTCTGAAATTGTAGAAAACTTTAGCAATCTGGTTTACGAAAAAGCGGGCAGTTTGAAGCCAGCAGCCGATTCAATGAAACTGGCTGTGCAGACGACCGACTGGATGTCGCCCAAAAGTGCGCCTGCGCCTTTTTCAAATCCGAAATTAAGCGCAGCTTTGTTCAGCGCTGACTCGATCAAAAATAAACAAAATACCGAGGCGATTGAAATTTCACCGGGTGTACTGGTCGCGGCACGTGTTCTTGAATACCGTCCCGCTGCTGTCCGTACCCTGGCTGAGGTGAGTGCCGCCATTCAACAAAAATTAGGCAGCGAACGTGCAGCCAGGTTGCTGACGGATAAAGGTGAGGCGCTCATCAGCGCGCTTAAAGGTGGGACAGAAACGGGACTGCAATGGTCAGATTTCAAGATGCTGAGCCGGCAACAGAATGCCGGTTTTGATCCCAAGTCATTAGCGCTTGTTTTTCGTGCAGACACCAGCAAATTGCCAACTTACGCGGGCATGATGAATCCCGATGGTAGTTACCGCATTGTTCGCGTGAGCCGGGTGCTGGAAGGGGCGCAGATCGACTCCCAACTGCTGGCATCGGTTGAGTCGCGCGTCCGGAAAGCCTTGCAAGGAGCGGATCTCAAAGCGATGGTGACGCTGGCAAAGACAGGGTACAAAGTCGAAATTCGTCCTGGCGCCCTGGATTTGAAATGACAGGTTTTAGATGATAGAGGCGCTTACACGCCGCCCGTCGTCGTGTTAAAGCCCGCATCAACATAGGTGACTTCCCCGGTAATGCCAGAGGCCAGGTCACTCAACAGAAACGCTGCTGCATTGCCGACTTCGTTGATCGTCACGTTGCGACGCAGAGGCGCATTGCGCGCCACCATGTCAAGTTTCTCGCTGAAGTTGGCGATGCCACTGGCGGCTAAAGTCTTGATCGGGCCGGCTGAGACCGCGTTGACGCGGATGCCTTTTGGTCCCAGGCTTTGTGCCATGTAATAGACACTGGATTCCAGACTGGCTTTGGCCAGACCCATAACGTTGTAGTTGGGTGCAGAGCGCAGGGCGCCAAGATAAGACAGCGTGATCAGGGCAGCATTGCGGCCCTGCATCATCGGCAGCGCCGCTTTGGCCAGCGCGGCGAAGCTGTAGGAGCTGATGTCGTGCGCGATGCGGAAGTTTTCGCGGGTGACGGATTCCAGGTAATCCCCGGACAGTGCCTCTTTAGGTGCAAACGCTATGGAGTGAACCAGGCCGTCGAGGCCGTCCCAGTGTTTGCCCAGTTCAGCGAATGCCGCAGCGATTTCATCATCGCTACTCACATCGCACGGGAACACAAGATCGGAACCAAACTCCCTGGCAAATCCGCTGACGCGATCCTTGATCCGTTCGCCCTGGTAGGTGAACGCGAGTTCTGCGCCTTCGCGCTTGCAGGCAGCAGCGATGCCGTAAGCAATTGAGCGGTTGGAAATCACGCCAGTGATGAGTAAGCGTTTGCCTGCAAGAAATCCCATGATGCGTCCAGATTAAAATAACAATGCGGTGCATTATAACGGCTGACGGAAGGCGCAGGCTTGGGTACACTTGCCGTATGTTGCGTGCCTGTACGATTTTGTTGCTTAGCTGTTCCAGTTTGCTGACCGCCTGTTCAGATAACTGGAACAAGCACTGGAATAATCCTTATCCCAAGTCCGAACGCAACGCGGATATTCTCTATTCCTCATTCGAGGAACGTCCCAAGCACCTCGATCCGGCGCGTTCGTATAGCGCGAACGAAGCCGAATTCACTGCGCAAATTTACGAGCCGCCGCTGCAATACCATTTCCTGAAGCGTCCTTACACCCTGATCCCTCTAACCGCTGAAGCTGTTCCAAAACCGGCCTACTTTGATGCGCAGGGTCGTGTGTTGCCTGATGATGCGCCAGCCGAACAAATTGCACGCAGCGTGTATGAACTGAAAATCAAGCCGGGCATCCGATACCAGCCGCATCCTGCGTTTGCCCGGGATGAAGCCGGACGTTATCGTTACCACAGCATGCAAGCCCTGGACGTGGGAAGCAAGCAACAGATCAGCGAGTTTCAGTACAGCGGTTCGCGCGAGCTGGTCGCAGCGGATTACGTTTATCAGATCAAGCGTCTGGCCAATCCTAAAATCAGCTCACCGATATTTGGCCTGATGAGTGAGTACATCATCGGATTGAAGGAACTGGGCGAGTCCCTGCAAAAAGCGGTCAAAGCCAAACCTGGACAAGAGCTTGATCTTAATGTCTTTCCTCTGGCTGGTGCCGGGGTGGTGGATCGCTACACTTATCGCATCAGCGTAAAAGGCAAATACCCGCAATTCATCTACTGGCTGGCGATGCCGTTTTTTGCGCCGATTCCGTGGGAGGCTGAAGTGTTTTACGCTCAGCCCGGCATGGATGAAAAGAACTTCAATCTCGACTGGCAACCGGTCGGTACCGGCGCGTACCGTCTGACGGTGAACGATCCGAATCGCCAGATGGTATTGGAGAAAAATCCCAACTATCACGGCGAAACCTATCCGGTCGAGGGCGACGCGGACGATGTCGCTACGGGACTGCTGAAAGACAGCGGAAAAGCCCTGCCGATGGTGAACAAGGTCGTGTTCAGTCTGGAAAAGGAAACCATTCCCTACTGGAACAAATTTTTGCAGGGCTATTACGACAACTCGGGCATCAGCTCAGACAGCTTCGATCAGGCGGTACAGTTCTCCACGGGCGGCGCGCCCGAACTCACAGACAGCATGCGTAGCAAAGACATTCAACTGGTGACAACCGTCGCGACCAGCATTAGTTATATCGGCTTCAATATGCTCGACCCGGTCGTGGGTGGATTGAGCGAGAACGCACGCAAGCTGCGGCGGGCATTGTCCATCGCGTTCGATCACGAGGAGTTTATTTCGATCTTCCTCAATGGCCGCGGCATCCCGGGTCAGGGGCCGATACCGCCGGGTATTTTTGGCTACCAGGAAGGTGCTGCCGGGATTAACCCGTATGTCTTCGAAAACCATCAGGGCCGGGCGCTACGCCGCAGCATTGCCGAAGCGCGCCGGCTGCTTGCCGAAGCTGGGTATCCGCAAGGCCGCGACGCCAAAACCGGCGCGCCGCTGGTGCTGTATTTTGATACCGCCGATTCGGGACCCGATGCAAAATCCCGTCTCGACTGGATGAAAAAGCAGCTTGCCAAGCTCGACGTGCAACTGGTTGTGCGTGCCACCGACTACAACCGCTTTCAGGACAAAATGCTAAAAGGCAATGCACAACTGTTTGGCTGGGGCTGGAACGCCGATTACCCCGACCCGGAAAACTTTTTGTTTCTGCTCTACGGCCCGAACAAGAAAGTCGGCAAAGGCGGCGAGAATGCAGCCAACTACGAAAATCCCGAATTTGACCGGCTGTTCAAACAAATGAAAGACATGGACAACAGTCCCGCGCGCCAGCAGGTCATCAATCAGATGGTCGAGATCGTGCGCCGCGATGCACCCTGGATTTTCGGCTTTCACCCCAAATCATTCGGCTTGCGCCATGCCTGGGTTTTCAACGTCAAGCCGAATTTAATGGCGAACAATACCCTGAAATATCGGCGTATTGATCCAGTGCTGCGCGCGGCCAAACGCGAAGCCTGGAACACCCCCGTGTTGTGGCCGATAGGGCTGGGGGCGGCCGTGCTGGCGGCGGCGGTTGCTCCTGCCTGGTTCGGCTGGCGGCGACGCGAAAAGAGTGTGGCAGGATGATCGCCTACATCCTGCGCCGCCTGCTCTACGCCATTCCGATTCTGATCGGCGTGAATTTGCTGACGTTCACGCTGTTTTTTGTCGTCAACACGCCAGACGACATGGCGCGTCTGCATTTGGGTGTAAAACGCGTCACGCCGGAAGCGATCGAGCGCTGGAAAGTTGAGCATGGGTACAACAAGCCGCTGCTCGTCAATGCGCAGGCGAGCGGCACTGCGCAACTCACCGACACGATTTTTTTCCAGCATTCCGCCGCGATGTTTGCGTTCAAATTTGGCAAGTCGGATGACGGGCGCGACATCGGCCATGAAATCAAGAACCGCATGGGGCCGAGCCTGGCGATCGCGCTGCCGGTGTTTGTGATTGGCCTTGCGGTCAACATCACGTTTGCTTTGCTGATGGTTTTTTTTCGTTCCAGTTATCTCGATCTGGGCGGCGTGGTGTTGTGCGTGGTGCTGATGTCGATTTCCGGGTTGTTCTACATCATTGCCGGGCAGTTCTTTATTGCCCGGTTGTGGAACCTGTTGCCGATCTCCGGCTTTGCGAGCGGCATCAACGGCCTGAAATTTATCCTGTTGCCGGTGTTAGTCAGCATCGTCGCAGGCATCGGTAGCGGGGCGCGCTGGTATCGCACTATTTTC
>JAYVLR010000310.1:0-2554 GCA_043759395.1 Thiobacillaceae bacterium | reverse complement strand
GCCAACCGTTATCGCCTGCCCGGTGTGGAAGTGAAATCGCGGCTGTTTCGCAATTATCAGGCGGGACCCGGAATGGCACATGTGGTGGGCTTTATCGGGCGCATTAACGACGCTGACCTGAAGCGTTTGCGTGGGGATGGCCGGGTTGAAAATTACAAGGGAAGCTCGCATATCGGCAAGGTGGGACTCGAGCAAAGCTACGAAAAGCTGCTGCATGGCCGCACTGGTTTTGAGCAAATGGAAATGGATGCCAGCGGACGCGCGGTGCGTGTGTTGTCGCGCATTTCGCCGGTATCGGGCAGCGACCTGAAGTTGTATCTGGACGCCGGGTTACAGGAAGTGGCTGAGCATGCCTTTGGCGATTTTCGGGGTGGCCTGGTCGCGCTGGATCCTAAAACGGGAGGTGTGCTGGCGCTGGTCAGCCATCCCGGCTTCGACCCCAATTTGTTTGTAGACGGAATCGACCCGGAGGCGTGGAAGGAATTGAACGAGTCGCCCACACATCCGATGGTGAATCGCGTCTTGCGTGGTCTTTATCCGCCAGGTTCGACGATCAAACCGTTTATGGCGCTGGCAGGGCTGGAGTTGGGCGCGCGTACGCCGTCGGCCAGCATTTCCGATCCCGGGTACTACTCGCTGCCCGGCAGCAGCCACCGTTATCGCGACTGGAAAAAAGACGGCCATGGCACGGTGGATATGCATAAAGCGATTGTGCAGTCCTGCGACACGTATTTTTACCGCCTGGCGATGGATATGGGGATCGACCGCACGCACGACTTTCTGGCTAAATTCGGGTTTGGCAGTCTTTCGGGCATCGACTTGCAGGGCGAGTCATCCGGGCTACTGCCGTCACAGGAATGGAAAACCCGGCGCTGGAACAAGCCGTGGTATATGGGCGAAACGGTCATCGCGGGGATCGGGCAGGGCTACCATCAGACGACGCCCCTGCAACTCGCCACGGCCACGGCCACGCTGGCCAATGGCGGCAGGCGGATCGAACCGAGGCTGGTGCAGGCCATTCGTGATCCGGTGACGCATCAATGGAACCCTCAGCCGGTTATCCTGCATGATCAGATTGCGTTGCAACCCGGGCATCTTGAGCTAGTCCGTCAGGCCATGGTCGACGTACTGAAACCGGGCGGCACCGCCTCCGCGGCTGCAGCGGGCGCGTCGTATCTGATCGCGGGCAAGACCGGTACGGCGCAGGTGGTCGGCATCAAGCAGGGTGCAAAATATGATGCGCGGCACATACTGCAACAGTATCGCGATCACGCGCTCTTTATTGCCTTTGCCCCGGCCGACGCGCCCACCATTGCGCTGGCGGTGCTGGTCGAAAATGGCGGCCATGGCGGCACGACTGCAGCACCGATTGCACGCGCCGTATTTGATTACTATTTGCTGGGCAAGCGCCCGAAAACCATGGTTAAGCCCGCGATAGGCAAAGGCAGCGACCATCAAGGAAGCAGCGGATGAACCCGTCGCAGATTAGCACCTGGCTGCGTAACGGTTTCAGGCATATGGACGGGTTACTGCTCGTTTTGATCGGTGGTGTATTCATTATCAGTGCCGCCGTGCTGTTCAGTGCGTCCGGGCAGAGTGCGGCGCGCCTGAGCGGACATTTGATGAATATGGCGTTGGCGCTGGGGGTCATGGTCATCATGGCCAATATTCCGCCGCATCTGCTCGGGCGCGTGGGGCCGGGTTTGTATGCCATCGCGATGGTGCTGTTGATCGGCGTGGCGCTGTTTGGCGAGGTGCGCAATGGTGCCCGGCGCTGGATCAATCTGGGCTTTGCGTTCCAGCCGTCCGAGTTGTTGAAGCTGGCGTTGCCGCTGATGCTGGCCTGGTATTTCCAGCGCAACGAGGCCATTCTCAAACTCAAGCATTACGGCATCGGGGCAATGTTGCTGCTGGTGCCTTTTTTGCTCATCCTGCGCCAGCCTGATCTGGGCACGGCGATGCTGATTGGCGCATCGGGTTTTTATTTGCTGTTTTTTGCCGGCTTGTCGTGGAAAATCATCGTCGGCGGCATCACGGCAGGGCTTGCAAGCCTGCCGCTGGTGTGGAATCTGCTGCACGACTATCAGCGCCAGCGCGTGATGACATTGCTTGACCCGAGCGCCGACCCGTTGGGCGCGGGCTATCACATCATTCAATCAGTCATCGCGATTGGCTCGGGCGGGTTTCCGGGCAATGGCTGGATGAAGGGCACGCAGAACCAGCTTGATTTCATTCCTGAACGCAGTACCGATTTCATCTTTGCCGTGTTTGGCGAGGAGTTTGGCTACCTCGGTGCGCTCGTGCTGATCGCGCTATATCTTGGAATTGTTGCCCGTGGCCTGCTGATTGCCGCACGTGCCCCCACCTTGTTTGGCCGCTTGATGGCGGGCACGATCAGCCTTAACTTTTTTACCTATGTATTTGTGAATATGGGCATGGTCTCAGGTGTGTTGCCCGTGGTGGGCGTACCGCTGCCGCTGATGAGTTACGGTGGTACGGCGATGGTTACCTTGATGCTGGGGCTAGGCATTGTCATGAGCGTGGCAACCCATCG
>JAYVLR010000309.1:0-5111 GCA_043759395.1 Thiobacillaceae bacterium | reverse complement strand
GACGCGCATCCGGAAATACGTGAGCTGCTTGCGTTTTTGTCACGCGCCGAGCGCGGCATTATCCGGTGACTCTACAGCTTGGCATCGTCGCCGGAGAAGCCTCCGGCGATCTCCTGGGCGCGCATTTAATCCAGGCACTCAAGACACATCACCCGCATCTGTCTGCATCCGGCATTGCCGGGCCGCGCATGGTTGCAGAAGGCGTGCATGCCATTTACCCCAGCGATAAATTAGCCGTCAATGGCTACCGCGACGTGCTGCGCCGCTTGCCAGAACTGTTGTGGATTCGTTCGCGCATCACGCGCCATTTTTTAAACGAACGTCCGCGTGTTTTCGTGGGCATCGATGCGCCGGACTTCAATTTCACGCTCGAAGAAAAGCTCAAGCGCGCAGGCATCCCCACGCTGCATTTTGTCAGCCCGTCATTGTGGGCGTGGCGCGGCGAGCGCATTCACCGCATCAAGCGGGCGGTCTCGCACATGCTGGTGGTTTTCCCGTTTGAAGAAAAAATCTACCAGGATGCCGGTATCCCCGTCACCTATGTTGGCCACCCTTTAGCTGACGTGATTCCGTTAAAGCCGGATACGCAGGCCGCACGGCTGGCGCTGGGTCTGTTGCCGGATCAGCCCGTCATCGCCCTCTTGCCCGGCAGCCGCCTGGGTGAAATTGCCCGGCATGCGCCGCTGATGCTGCTGGCCGCGCAGGAAATGCAGCGCGTTCGGCCCGAGCTGAAATTTATTTTGCCTGCGGTTAATGAGGCAGCCGCTGCGCTCGTGCAAAAAGCATTGCTGGGCGCGCGCGTATCGGTGCAGGTGCTTGCAGGGCAATCGCATACGGCACTGGCCGCCTGTGATCTCGCCTTGGTTGCTTCAGGCACGGCCACGCTGGAGGCCGCGTTATTCAAAAAGCCGATGGTGATTACCTATCGCATGTCCAAACGCACCGGTGCGATGATGCTGCGTAAAGCCTATTTGCCTTACGTGGGGTTGCCCAATATTCTGGCGGGGCGATTTGTGGTGCCGGAGTTGATTCAGGAAGAGGCCACGCCCGATGCCTTGGCGCGCGAAATGCTCGCATTGTTTGGCGACCCGATGCGCCAGCACGATGCGGTCGAGACGTTTAGCGCACTGCACGTCAGCTTGCGCCAGAATGCGTCTGCGCGAATTGCCGATGCCATCGAGCCTTACCTCGCATGAATGTGACGTTGCGATGAAAGCCCCGGTAAATTTGCATCTCGGACTGCCCGGTTTGTGCGGGGTGGATGAAGCCGGACGCGGCCCGCTGGCGGGGGCAGTAGTGGCGGCTGCCGTCATGCTTAACCCGGAACGCCCTATCGCCGGTCTGCGCGATTCAAAAAAACTGAGCGCAGGCGCGCGCGAACGGCTTGCGGATGAAATACGCGAACATGCTGTCGCCTGGTGCGTGAGCGAGGCCAGCGTGGCAGAAATAGACCGGCTCAATATTCTGCAGGCCTCGCTGCTTGCCATGAGCCGCGCGGTAGACGGTCTGCAGCGGGCACCCGATATGGTTTGGGTCGATGGCAACCGCTGCCCGAACTGGTCGTGGCCATCCCGGGCGGTGGTCAAGGGAGACGACAAGGTTGCGGCGATTGCCGCTGCGTCCATTCTTGCCAAGACGCACCGCGACCAGCTCATGCGCGAGATGCATGGTGATTTTCCTGGCTACGGGTTTGCACAGCACATGGGCTACGGCACGGCGGCGCATCTGGCGGCGCTGCAAGCCCTTGGCCCGTGCCCGCATCACCGCCGCAGCTTTGCGCCGGTTAAACTGATGCTTGATCAAGCAATTTTGTTCTGACTCAATCGATCCACATTAATCTTTAAAGGAATCCCTGTGGCTATTGCCCTGCTTCTCCATTTGTTCAGTGTCGTCGTTTGGGTCGGCGGCATGTTTTTCGCCTACATGGCTTTGCGTCCTGTCGCGGCCAGCGTATTGGAACCACCGCAGCGCCTGACATTGTGGGCTGGCGTATTCGGAAAATTTTTCCCCTGGGTCGGACTGTCCATCGCGTTGATTCTGGGCAGCGGGATTTATATGCTGATGCTGTTGGGCGGCACGTCGGCACCGGCATATGTGCTCGTCATGCTGGCGCTCGGGGTGGCAATGATGCTGATTTTTGGCCATGTTTTTTTCGGTCCGTATAAAAAACTGAAACGCGCGGTTGCACAACAAGCGTGGAAGGATGGCGGCGGCGCGCTGGGACAGATCCGGATGCTGATCGGGCTCAACCTCGGCATCGGTCTGATTACAATCGCCGTTGCAATTCTGGGTCGGATGTTCTTGTGACCGGCCGCAAAAACCTCGGCTTGATCGCATGCGCAGCCAGCTTGCTGGTGTTTAATGCTTATGCCGCCGAACCGTCCGGTGCAGCCAAGCCTGCGCGAATTTTCCCTGACGCGCCGCCACCGCCGACCGTGAGCGAGACTCTGTTTTGCTGCACGCCAACCGGGCGCCTGGTTCTGGTCAAACCCGAACCGGGCGATGCCCGATCGGTGGCCGACGGTGAGTCTTGCCACGCAAAGACACCAGGCGGTGTGATGGAATCAGGCAAAGCGTGCTTTTGATAGGAACAGCCTGACGTGCGCCCGGCATGACTGACCACGCCATCACCTCGCGTGACAATCCGATTTTCAAGCGACTGAAAAAACTCGCCGAATCAGCGCGCGCACGCCGTGAAGCGCGCATGACGTTACTGGATGGCGAACATCTGATCACGGCCTATCTCAATGCGGGCGGGCAGCCGCACACGCTGGTGCGCGCGGCATCCGCCGCAACGGGCAGTTGGGGCGCGTTAACGGCGCGCGCAAGTCAGGCGAAAATAATTGTGCTGCCGGATGAACTGTTTGTCGAACTCAGTCCGGTCGCCACCCCGGTCGGTATCCTGGCCGAGGCGGCTTGGCTAGCCCCCGCCGCACCCCGCCGCACCCCGCTCGTCATCGTGCTGGAAGACATTCAGAACCCTGGCAATCTGGGTGCGATGCTGCGCACGGGCGCGGCGGCCGGTGCCCACCTTGCCGTGCTGTCCAAGGCCTGCCACGACCCGTGGTCGCCCAAGGCGCTGCGCGGCGGGCAGGGCGCGCAGTTTGTGCTGCCGCTGCAACAGGCGGTCGATCTGCCCGCGTGGCTGGCGACATTTGACGGACAGAGCGTGGCCTTGAGCCTGGATGAGGATCAGCCTCAGGCCGATCAGGATTTCTATCGTTTGAACCTCACCGGTGCTGTCGCCTTTGTTGTGGGAAACGAAGGCGCGGGTTTGTCTCACACGGTCGCCCGGGCCGCCACGGTGCGTGCCCGCATTCCCATGCCGGGCAAAATCGAATCGCTTAATGCCTCGGCTGCGCTGGCCGTTGCCACGTTTGAAGCGGTACGGCAGCGCAGACTGGCTGGATGGATGATCAAATGATGTTTGAATCTGCAAAGTGTCGGCACATGGCATGAGAAATTTCTTGGCAAGAGGGGTGTAGTGCATTTGCTAATGGGTGTATTACAATGAAACACACCCGTCGTTTTGAGATTGCCATGAGTGCTACTTTGAGTATTCGTATTGATGATGCGCTTGAGCGCGAGCTTACGCTGGCGGCAAAGGCGGCGCACCGTCCCAAGGGCGATATTGTGCGCGATGCGTTGCGTCGTCAGTTGGCCTTGACCCGGTTTCGTGCATTGCGCGAGGAGGTAACAGGGCTGGCAGAACAAGCAGGATTTTTAACTGATGAGGATGTGTTCAAGGCTGTTTCGTGAAGGTATTCCTCGACACCAATGTGCTGGTGAGTGCTTTGGCTACGCGTGGCTTGTGCGCGGATTTGTACGAGCGCTTATTAACGAATCATGATGTGGTGATTGGCGAGCCTGTTGTGGCGGAGGTGCTGGATAGTTTGCAACGCAAATTTAAGGCTGGCGGCGATGTCCTGATAAAAGTCGAGGCCGAGTTGCGTTTGCTGCGTGCCATCCCCGCACAAGCGGTTGCGCCAAGCCTGCCGATACGCGACACGGATGATCCGTGGATTGTGGCCTGCGCATTGTGCGCCGATGCGGATTGCTTTGTAACTGGCGATACCGAGTTACTGAACCTTGGAACGGTAGGTGATATGCCGATTGTCTCGCCCCGGGTTTGCTGGGAAAAATGGAGCCCTTGAGGGGGTGCTGCGGTTGTTTAATCTGCTGGGAAATGGGTCGTGTTTCAGCGTATTTCAATTGCAATTTTTACGCCTCAAACCTAAAACAAGCCAACCGACCAACCGATGAAACCCCATAAAAGACTTGAACCCCTGATCGAAGACGGCCTGATTGACGACGTCGTGCGCCAGCTCATGAGCGGCAAGGAAGCGATGGTTTTTGTCGTGCGTTGCGGCGAAGACATCCGCTGCGCCAAGGTCTACAAGGAAGCCAATAAACGCAGCTTTCGCCAGGCTGTCGATTACACTGAAAACCGCAAAACAAAAAACAGCCGCCAGGCGCGCGCGATGGCCAAAGGCACAAAGTTTGGCCGCGAGAAGCAGGAAGAAGCCTGGCAAAGCGCCGAAGTCGATGCCTTGTATCGGCTGGCCGCTGCGGGCGTGCGCGTGCCCCGTCCGTACAACTTCCACGAAGGCGTATTGTTGATGGAGCTGGTGACCGATGCCGACGGCGATGCCGCGCCCCGGCTGAATGGCTTGTCCTTTAGCGCCGACGAAGCCCTCGCCCATCACGCCAGCCTGATGCAGGAAGTGGTGCGCATGTTGTGTGCCGGCATCGTCCACGGCGACTTGTCCGAGTACAACATCCTCATCAGCGAAGACGGCCCGGTCATCATCGACTTGCCGCAGGCGGTCGATGCCGCCGGAAACAACCACGCCAGCGCCATGCTGGAGCGCGACGTGAACAACCTGACGACTTACTTCGGCCAGTTCGCGCCAGCACTTTTGACGACGCAATACGCCAAGGAAATCTGGGCGCTGTACGAACACGGCGGCCTGCACCCCGAAGTCAAACTGACTGGCCTGTACGACAGCACATTGCCGCCGGTCGATCTGGAAGGGGTGATGCGGGAGATTGACGACGCGCGCGCCGCCGAGGCGGCAAGATTATTGCGCTTGCAAGAGCTGGAATAACGC
>JAYVLR010000308.1:0-2206 GCA_043759395.1 Thiobacillaceae bacterium | reverse complement strand
GCCTGGCGGCGCAACCGGAACAGATAAGGCAGCAACGCCAGCAGCCCGGTCAGCGCGCCCACCAAAAACGCGATCAGCAGCATCACGATCAGCGGTGCCTGCCAGGTGTAACCCAGATAGGAATTGATGCTGACCGGGTGGCTGTTTTTCAGTGCAAACCCTAACACCAGCAGAAACACCGCCAGTTTTGCCAGCCAGCCAAGATAAGTGAGTAGTTTTTTCATGGTTGTCGAAAACGGATAGCCAACATTCTACCGTCAGGCAGCCAATCCTGATACGCGAACACGAATCGAATCGTTCCGCCATAAAAAACGGCCCCCGAAGGTGCCGTCATCAATCAACATCCAAATCTTAAACGCGAAAATCCACCCGGTCACGCAATTCTTTTCCGGCTTTGAAATGCGGCACGTATTTGGCCAGCACTTCAACCCTTTCGCCTGATTTTGGGTTGCGCCCCATGCGCGCGGGACGGTAGCTCAAACTGAAGCTGCCGAATCCGCGAATCTCGATACGCTCGTTTCGCGCGAGGTTTTTAGCAAGCGCATCAAGTACGGCTTTAACTGCCATTTCGACATCCGCCAGCAAAAACTGCGAATGCCGTGAGGCAAGTTGAGCAATCAGCTCGGATTTGGTCATGGATGCTGGCCTGATCTAGCGATTATTGTTCGGCATTTTTGTTGTCGAGTTTGGCTTTCAAGAGCGCGCCCAGATTGGTCGAACCGCTGGCAGCCGCCGAGGATTCAGCGGACAGTTTCTTCATCGCGCTATCCTGCTCGGTCATATCCTTGGCCTTGATCGACAGGTTGATGACACGGTTTTTGCGGTCAACGTTGATGACCATGGCTTCGATCGCATCACCTTCCTTGTAGTGAGTACGCATGTCTTCGACGCGGTCACGCGAGATTTCAGAAGCGCGCAAATAGCCTTCCATGTCGCCGTCGAGTTGCACAGTCGCGCCCTTGGCTTCCACGGTTTTGATGGTGCCTTTGACGATGCTGCCCTTCTCATGACCGGAAACGAAGCTGTTAATCGGATCGCCTTCCATTTGCTTGATGCCGAGCGAAATGCGCTCGCGCTCCAGATCGATGCCCAGCACCAGCGCTTCGACATCCTGGCCTTTGCGGAAGTTGCGCACGGCCTCTTCGCCCGGCAGCGTCCACGACAAATCGGACAAATGCACCAGGCCATCGATACCGCCTGCCAGACCGATGAACACGCCGAAGTCGGTGATCGACTTGATCGCGCCTGCAACCTTGTCGCCCTTTTTGAAGTTCATCGAAAAATCTTCCCACGGGTTCGACTTGCACTGTTTCATGCCCAGGGAAATACGGCGTTTGTCTTCGTCGATGTCGAGCACCATGACCTCGACTTCGTCGCCCAGCTGAACCATCTTGGACGGGCTGATGTTCTTGTTGGTCCAATCCATTTCGGAGACGTGAACCAGACCTTCGATACCTTCTTCGATCTCGACGAATGCGCCGTAGTCGGTGAGGTTAGCGACCTTGCCGAACATGCGCGTGCCCTGCGGGTAGCGGCGTGCAATGCCTACCCAGGGATCGTCGCCGAGCTGTTTGATGCCGAGCGAGACACGGTTCTTCTCGGTGTCGTAGCGCAGAATCTTGGCTTCGAGTTCCATGCCGACGGTAACGACTTCAGACGGATGCTTGACGCGACGCCAGGCCATGTCGGTAATGTGCAGCAGACCATCGATGCCGCCCAGATCCACAAACGCGCCGTAGTCGGTAATGTTCTTGACCACACCCTTGACGATGGAGCCTTCCTTCAGGTTTTCCATCATCGCTTCGCGGTCGGCACCCATGCTGACTTCCAGCACCGCACGGCGTGACACCACGACGTTGTTGCGCTTGCGGTCAATCTTGATGACCTTGAAATCCATTTCCTTGAATTCGAAAGGCGTGGTGTCCTTGACCGGACGCATGTCCACCAGTGAACCCGGCAGGAAGGCGCGCAGCCCGCCAACCAGCACCGTCAGACCGCCCTTGACCTTGCCCTGCACCATGCCGGTCACAATACGGCCTTCGTTCATGGCGGCTTCCAGATCCAGCCATGCGGCCAGACGCTTCGCACGGTCGCGCGACAGCTTGGTTGCGCCGAAACCGTCTTCGATCGACTCAATGGCGACCGACACAAAATCACCGATCACGGCTTCGACTTCGCCCTGATCGTTCTTGAATTCTTCAATCGG
>JAYVLR010000307.1:0-2530 GCA_043759395.1 Thiobacillaceae bacterium | reverse complement strand
ATCCCCATACGGATCGCCGCCCCCGATTTGGCCGCAGCAACCATGGATTGATTCAGTTCAAACCGCAGGAAATGCACTGCCGAGGTTTTTTCTTCATTGGTGCGCGGCATGTCTTCGTCGGCGATGGCAAACACGCGATCCTGCCCTGCGACCTGAACCCAGACCCGGTCTTCGATGCCTTTCAATTCGGTCAAACGCTGGCGGCGTTCGGCCTCATCTGGATACTGGATCATCATCGTGGCTTTCCAGTTGCTGCCGTCCGGAATCAGCGGGTTGTATGCATCCAGTTCATCCTGAATTCCCGCTTCCTCAAAAATCTTTTCTGCCCGCAGCATTTCCTGAATCTGATAACGCATCGTCGTTTCATCTTCAAAAACCAGGCTGACGTGCTCGCCCAGATACGCCATGCGAATCATCTTGTGCTGCATCAGATGCGTGCGCATGTCGCTACGCGCGCGGGCGTAAGCCTCCAGGGTCATCAGGCTATCGCGGGTAATTTTTGACATGTTCATTTCCTTTATTCCAATCCGTAAGCGATTCTGAGCAGGCTGATGGGGTGCTGCTTTTGCGCTGTGCTGTCGCCCATGCCCTGCAGGATATGGCGGGCAGCGATGGCGCAATCCGAGCTGACGTAGTCCGGCGCGTTATTCGCCATATTCTTGAACACCGGTTTGCCAATCTTCATCGACTTATCGTAGTACTCGGTCTTCACACCCCAGGTGCCGTCGTGGCCGGAGCAGCGTTCAACCATGTTCACCTTGGCGCCCGTCAGTTGCAGCACGTCGCGCGTCTTGTTGCCGATATTCTGCACCCGCTGGTGGCAGGGAACGTGATACGACACGTTGCCCAGGGATTTGACAAAATCGGTCTTCAGCAGGCCGTCCACATTGCGCGCCATCAGGTATTCGAACGGGTCCCACATCGCCTCTTTTACTGCCAGCACATCGGCATCATCCGGGAAGATCAGCGGCAGCTCCTGCTTGTACATCAGCGTGCACGACGGTACTGCGGTCAGAATCGCATAGCCCGCTCGCGCCAGCTTGGCCAGATGCGGGATATTCACGTTCTTCAGTTTCTCCACGGCATTCAGGTCGCCCAACTCCAGCTTGGGCATGCCGCAGCAGACTTCCTTTTCAACCAGCACGGTGTTGATTTCGTTGTGCGCGAGCACTTTCAGCAAATCGTGGCCATGGCCGGGCTCGTTGTAGTTCACGTAGCAGGTCGCATAAACGGCGGCCTTGCCGGGGGTCCGTTCCCCGGCTTTTTCAAGAAAATGCGACTGTGGCTTAGCCGTGTTGCGAAACTTCGCGCTGTCATATTCCGGCAGTTCACGGTCTTGATGGATGCCGAGCCCGCTCTGCAGCAGCTTGCGCATGGAGGCATTTTTCAGGCTGGCGTTCACTACCTGGACTACCACCGGAATCGCAGCCAGCTTGCCCATCGCATCAGTACTCGACAAAAGCTTGTCACGGAAAGTCGTTTCGCCTTTTTTAAACTTGATCGCCTTGGCGCGCAGCATGGTGTGCGGAAAATCCAGGTTCCACGGATGCGGCGGCACATAAGGACATTTGGTCATGTAGCACAGGTCGCACAGATAACACTCGTCAACGACCTTCCAGTAGTCAGCCTTCTTGACGCCATCGACTTCCAGCGTCGGCGACTCGTCAATCAGATCAAACAATGTGGGGAACGCAGTACACAAGGACACACAACGACGGCAGCCATGGCAAATATCGTAAACGCGCTCAAGCTCGTGCTCAAGTTTGGCTTCGCTATAAAAATCCGGATTTTTCCAGTCGAGAGGATGCCGGGTCGGGGCTTCCAGATTGCCTTCGCTGATGCTCATATTGGGAGTCCGATTGTGTCGCGCGGATAGAACAAATAAGGAAGCGGGGCGAGTTTTGCCCCGCTAGATCAAACGATTACTGACCTAAAGTATCCAGTGCTTTCTGGAAACGGTTGGCGTGTGAACGCTCAGCCTTGGCCAGGGTTTCAAACCAGTCAGCCACTTCGTCAAAGCCTTCGTCACGTGCAGACTTGGCCATGCCGGGGTACATGTCGGTGTACTCGTGGGTTTCGCCTGCGATGGCGGTTTTCAGATTGTCGCCAGTCGGGCCAAAAGTCATACCGGTTGCGGGATCGCCGCAGGTTTCCAGATACTCCAGATGGCCGTGTGCGTGTCCGGTTTCGCCTTCCGCAGTCGAGCGGAACACGGATGCGACATCGTTATAGCCTTCGACATCGGCTTTTGCTGCGAAATACAGATAACGGCGATTCGCCTGAGATTCGCCGGCAAACGCGGCTTTCAGGTTGTCTTCAGTTTTAGAGCCTTTGAGTTGCATACCACTCTCCTTGATTAACAAACATAAGCAGAAATACCTCCTAGCACCAGAAGCACACGCCACTGTGACTAAGAAATATGGGTTTTTTAGACTAAGTCTAATACCTGAACGTAGAATAATCCTGTGGCGATGAGGCTGTCAACTTTGTTCCGCTTATCACCACCGGCTCATGAAGCCTTCATGATTAC
>JAYVLR010000306.1:0-7297 GCA_043759395.1 Thiobacillaceae bacterium | reverse complement strand
CCGTATTTGCAGGCGGCTTTTGCGCGCTCGGCATCAGGCGTGCCGATGATCGCAGGATCGAGCACAAAACGCTGTGGATACGCCATGGCGTTAGGCAGATACGCCGCCTTGTGCTGCCCCATGTTGTAGTTGAACGGATCATCCACCATGGTCTCGACAACTTTGCCGCACTCGCCGCAGGTGGTGCAGTTTTCGTTGACGTAACGGGGGCGGATTTTGATCGTGGCGCTGTAGTTACCTGCGCTGCCACTGATTCCGGTCACCTCAGCAAGCGTGAATACGCGTACGCGTGGATTGCCTTTCAGGCGACGCAGGTTGATTTCCAGTCCGCAGGTCGGGTGGCACAGCTTGGGAAAATATCGATACAGCTGGGAAGTCCGCCCGCCCAGGCTCGGATTTTTTTCCACCAGTACCACGTTTTTTCCGGTTTCCGCAGCTTCCAGCGCCGCAGTCATGCCGGATATTCCGCCGCCCACCACGAGTATGGTCTCGTTGGTCGCAACAATCTCCGTCATCAGTCTCTCCATCCAGCGGATGCAAGGCGTATAAAAATCACCCGGGGTTGTCGCCTTAAATCCCTCCGGGATACCGGGTTTTTAGCCCGAATCTAACCTGCGAGATTTTACCCCCATGCCTCCGTTCAAGCCATGCACTAAATGGCAAATTCAATCGAAGTTTTCTATGTAGGAATAAGCGGGAGTATTTTCAGGCAAGGAAATATCAGGAAGCGGGCAATGCGCTCGAATCAGATGTGCGGCTTCCAAATCTAAACATGAGGTGTGACGGGAGGCAACACGGATGCCGCGTCAGCTGGAACCGCAACAATCTCGAATTGCAGCGTGGTCAAATCGGCCATGATGTAAGTCGGAGGAGAACCCACACCGCCAACTGTGCCGGGGTTGATGAGCCAGGTCTGGCCACCTTTGATATTGGCAACTTGAACGACGCTGGATTTGTGATCGTGACCACAGCATACAAGGTCGTAATCGCCGGTACAGGCGAGTGCCTGTGCGTAGTGCGGGTAATGCACCAGAAACAGACTGCGATCCGCCAGCGTAAATGCTGCATCCTGGCCGTGATACCGGATCACGCTGCCGGGTTCGGCAGCAAGGCGCGTCATGTTGTAGAGGTCGCCCGTGTTGTTGCCGTGAATCACATGCACCGGCAACTCGTATTTTTGCAGTACGCGTAGCGTCGTCGGTGCAACCACATCGCCGCAATGCAGCACGACTTCTGCGCCATGCGCCTTGGCATGCTCAACCGCAGCGCCCAACAGACGACGGTTGTCGTGAGAATCAGAAACGATACAGACCTTCATCCTCAGAACACGGGTTTATCGGCGGCATTACGATAACGTTCGATCCCGGCAAGGATTTCTGCCCGTGCATCATCCACCCCGACCCAGCCCTCAACTTTGACCCATTTGTTCTTTTCGAGGTCTTTGTAATGCTCGAAGAAATGGGAAATTTGCGCTAACAACAAGGGTTGCAGATCATCCGGTTTTTGCACGTTGTTATACAAACCGCACAGCTTTTCGACCGGCACCGCCAGCAACTTCGCGTCGACTCCGGCCTCGTCTGTCATTTGCAGCATCCCCACCGGGCGGCAGCGCACCACCACCCCGGTAATCAGCGGGATCGGCGTAATCACCAGAACATCTACCGGATCACCGTCTTCCGACAGGGTATGGGGGATGTAGCCGTAGTTGCACGGATAGTGCATCGCGGTGGACATGAAACGATCGACGAACATCGCGCCGGACGCTTTATCCACTTCGTATTTGATCGGCTCACCGTGGGCGGGAATTTCGATAATGACATTAAAGTCGTCGGGCAGATTGCGGCCGGAGCTAACAAGATTTAGGCTCATGATGGGGTGGTTAAAATCAGGGAGTGCGAATTATACGCGAGGCCAGACCTACCCACGCGGCGCTGCAAGCCTGATCGACCTAGCCGATGAAGGTGGCGTGGCAGCTTTATTTATTGCCCGACTTTATTGAAATTAACAATTGAACCAACTTGATTGTGTGAGAAATGATCTACAGTAAAACCCTTCACACAACCGCGCATAGGAGTAAACCATGGGACTATTCGACGAAGCACTCAATATGGTCAAGGGTCAAATGGCCGGGGGCGGAGAGAGTCAAAGCGGCTTGATGGGCGTGGTCATGGGGCTGGTCAACAACGCACAAGCTGGCGGCTTGGCCGGCCTGGTCTCGCAGCTCACACAGGGCGGCTTGGGCAACGCCGTATCATCCTGGGTCGGCACAGGCGAAAACCAGGCGGTCACTGGCGATGCCATTCAGCAGGCGCTCGGCAGCAACAAAATTCAGGAGCTCGCCGCACAAGCTGGCATCTCACCCGACATGCTGTCGTCCGGCCTGGCGAAAATGCTGCCTGACGTTGTTAACCATCTCACCCCCAATGGTGAAGTGCCGTCAGGTGACCTGATGGAACAGGGCCTGGCGCTGCTCAAGGGCAAACTGTTCGCCTAAGTCCGTTCAACAGACCCCCAAAGCCGCGATTGTTCGCGGCTTTTTTATGCACATGATGAAAGAATACGAAATCATCACCATCAGGTACATCACCCCTCTCTGCCCGGCGCCAGCACTTCACGGTTGCCGTTACTCTGCATCGACGACACCAGACCTGCCCGTTCCATTTCTTCGATCAATCGCGCCGCCCGGTTATAGCCAATGCGCAGTTGCCGCTGTACCGATGAAATCGATGCACGCCGGGATTTGAGCACGTAGGACACGGCCTGGTCGTACAAAGGGTCGGCCTCGCTTGAAACGCCCAGCTCCATGCCTTCGCTGGCCTCTTCCGGGCTGGCGAGGATGCTTTCGATATAGTCGGGCTCGCCCAGCGACTTGAGGTAATCGACCACACGATGCACTTCGCCATCCGACACAAACGCGCCATGCACACGCTGCGGGATGCCGCTGCCGGGCGGCAGATAAAGCATGTCACCTTGCCCTAGCAGCGCTTCAGCGCCCATTTGATCGAGGATGGTGCGCGAGTCGATTTTGCTGGATACCTGGAACGCAATGCGTGTGGGGATATTGGCCTTGATCAGACCCGTGATGACGTCAACCGAGGGGCGCTGGGTGGCAAGGATGAGGTGAATGCCCGCAGCACGCGCCTTTTGCGCCAGACGGGCGATCAGTTCTTCTACTTTTTTGCCCACCACCATCATCATGTCGGCCAGCTCGTCGATCATCACGACGATCATCGGCATCGGCTCCAGCGGCTCGGGGTTGTCGGGCGTGAGGCTGAACGGGTGCGTCAGCGGCGTACCGGATTTTTTGGCATCACGCACTTTCTGGTTGTAGCCCGCGAGGTTGCGCACACCAACGGCGGACAGCAATTTATAGCGCCGTTCCATCTCGCCCACACACCAGTTGAGCGCGCTGGCGGCCTGCTTCATGTCGGTCACCACCGGCGCCAACAAATGCGGAATGCCCTCGTACACTGATAGCTCCAGCATTTTTGGGTCGATCATGATCATGCGCACGGTGGCCGGATCAGCCTTGTACACCAGCGACAGAATCATCGCGTTGACACCAACCGATTTGCCTGAGCCAGTCGTACCCGCAACCAGCAGATGCGGCATTTTCCCAAGATCAGCAACGATGGGGTTGCCTGCAATATCCTTGCCCAGCGCGACCGTCAACGGGCTCGCCGTATCGTGATACGCGCGGGAACCGAGGATTTCGGAGAGCTTCACCATCTGCCGCTTGGGGTTGGGAATTTCCAGCCCCATGGTATGTTTGCCGGGGATGGCCTCAACCACGCGGATGCTGATCACCGACAGCGTACGCGCCAGGTCTTTCGCCAGACTGACGATCTGGCTGCCTTTCACGCCCGTGGCCGGTTCGATTTCGTAGCGCGTGATGACCGGGCCGGGCGAAGCCGACACCACTTTGACCTCAACCCCGAATTCGCGCAGTTTGCGTTCGATCATCACCGACGTATATTCGAGTGATTCTGGGCTGGCGGTCTCGACCACCTGGTCGGCGGCATCCAGCAAATGTAATGGTGGCAACGGTGAATCAGGCATGTCAGAAAACAGCGGCGCCTGTTTTTCGACAATGGCACGTGTTGACTGCGGGATTTCTTTGACCACCGGCTCGATGCGGATCGGCGGCGCTTCCTCCATGCGTTTCTTTTCTTCGACCAGCACCGCTTCGCGCCTTTGGAGCGCGACCACGCCCAGCTTGCGGTCGCGATAGGCGTGCCAGCTGCGGATCGCTTTCCACATGCCTTCCTCCAGCGCAGCGCCCACGCGCTCCAGCATGCTGAGCCAGGACAGGCCCGTGAAAAGGCTGAACCCCACCGCCATCGCCAGCAGCAAAAATAACGTGCCCCCGGTGAAGCCCAGCAGACCATTGGCTGCACCGCCCACCGCCATGCCGAGCACACCGCCGTGATCGTCGGGCAGCACAACTTTCCAGTGCCATAGACGCAGCCATTCCACCCCGCTACTGCCAATCAGCAGCAGCGCAAACCCGGCCAGGCGTAACCAGCGCTGGCGCGACCCGGCGATGGGCGTTTCATCCAGATGGCGAAAGGTATGCCAGACAAAGGCCAGCGCCAGCACCACCCACCACCACGCTGACAAGCCAAACAGCAGCAACAGCAAATCTGACAGCCACGCGCCAAAGCGTCCGCCCAGGTTATGGAAAGCCGCGCCCTCGCCTGTAGTCGAAAATCCGGAATCCGAAGCAGAATGAGTGAGCAGCACGGCAGCCAGCAACAGCGCCGCAAAGCCAATCAAAAAAGCGCGCGCTTCGCGCAGCACACGTTGCATGCGCGGGGAAAACGTCGGGGGCGTATTGCGTTGCGAGGGGCGAGCCATAGGGGTGAACACAGAAGGAAACCCGGTGATTATCCCGGAAATGGGGGTTAGACGCATCGGCAGGATGCCGGGAGCCGACCGTCTCCCGCAGGATATTTTTAAAAACAGTTTATGTAAGGCTGAGACCTGTACCCGAAAGCTTCACAAGGACGCAAAGGCCTGAGCCGCTTCATCGAGCCAGACCACGGTTTCAACTGTGCCGCTTACGCTGCTTACAGGCAACCGTTCCCCGATTTTCCAGCGCGCGACAGCCTCGCGCTTGTCTGCGCCCGTGACGACAAACCATACGCAACGACTGCGCGACAAGCGGCCTGCACTCAGGCTCACCCGCTCAGACGGCGGCTTGGGCGCGCCGCTCACGGCGAGCACGTCGGCACCGTCCCAAACCTTCCCCGGAAACAGGCTGACGGTGTGGCCGTCTTCACCCATGCCGAGCAGAGTCAGATCAAAATCGCCAACGCCTGCCAGCCATTCCCGATACCGCTGCGCCGCTTCAGGCGCGCCGGTTTCTGCTGGAATCGGGCGGCGGTTGTGCGCTGGAATCGCGCTGGCATCAAGCCACGCGGCTTCGGCCATGCGGCTGTTGCGCCCGGGATCATCCAGCGGCAGACAGCGTTCGTCGCCATACCAGATATGCCAATGCACATCGCCCGCCCGGCGTTCAGCCAGCGCGCGATAGAGCGCTTGCGGCGTGCGCCCGCCCGCGAGTACCAGATGAAATGCACCCCGCGCACGAATCGCCTCTTCAGCCACGGTGCAGACCGCATCCGCAAGATCCACAACCAGCGTCGGCGCGTCAGGGAAAACACGCCAGGCCAAGTCGCTCATAGTTCGTTGCGCCAGGTCTGATTGTCGCTATCGAACAGGCGGTTGGCGTCTGCCGGCCCCCAGCTACCCGCCGGATAGGTGGAAATGAATTCACGTTCAATCGCCCAGTTTTTCAGGATCGGATCGACCACGCGCCACGCCCATTCGACTTCGTCGAAGCGCAAGAACAGCGAGCGATCGCCTTCCATCACATCCAGCAGCAGGGTTTCATACGCGTCGAGCGATTGCTCGTCAGGATGGTGATAGCTCGCGTTGAGTTGCATCACGCGCGTGTCCATGTCGAGGCCGGGTTGTTTGACATGGATTTCCATCCGCATCGATTCTTCCGGCTGAATGCTCAGCAACACCCAGTTTGGGTCTATCGATTCGAGCGGCGTTTCGCGAAACAACTGCTGCGGCGGATGGCGAAAGCGGATCGCGATCATCGACGTCTGGCGCTCCAGACGCTTGCCGGTACGCAGATAAAACGGCACCCCGCGCCAGCGCCAGTTGTCGATATAGAACTTGGCCGCAACAAAAGTTTCGGTAATCGAATTCTGCTCGACCGCTTCTTCCTGCTGATAGCCGGGAACGGCCTTGCCATCAACCATGCCGCTTGCGTACTGCGCGCGAATCGCGTGCGCGTGAACCGCACGCTTGGAAATGGGCCGGATCGAGCGCAACACTTTGACCTTCTCGTCGCGCAGCGTGTCTGCCTCCAGCACCGCTGGCGGCTCCATCGCAACCACGGTCAGCAATTGCATCAAGTGGTTTTGCAACATGTCGCGCAGCGCACCGGCGTGGTCGTAATAGTCGGCGCGTTTTTCGATGCCGTTGGATTCGGCCACGGTGATCTGCACATGGTCGATGAAATTGCGGTTCCACAAAGGCTCGATCAAGGTATTGGCAAAGCGGAATACCAGCAGGTTCTGCACCGTTTCCTTGCCTAAAAAATGATCGATCCGGAATATCTGCTCTTCGTCAAAATGCTGGTGCAACAATCGATTCAGCGCCTGCGCCGACTCGATGTCTTCGCCAAACGGTTTTTCCAGCACCACCCGGTTCATCCCGCGTGGCTTGTTCAAGCCGACGGCTTCGAGGTTATGAATCACCGCCGGGAATTCCGCCGGCTTGATCGCAAGGTAAAACACGCTGCTCGAACATGCCTCGGCAGACGGCAAACAATCAGCCAGCGCCTGATAAGAAGCTGCGTCGTTGAGGTCGCCTTGCAGATAAGAAAATCGCGCGAGAAACCGCGCAAACACCGGCGTATCAAACCCGCCCTTGATCTTGTCAGCCAGCACTTCGCGCATGTGATTGCGCCATTCATCGTCGTTCCATGGCCGCCGCGAAAAAGCCACGATGCTGAGCGACTCCGACAGGCGCGCCGCCGCTTCCAGGTGATACAGCGCGGGCAGCAGTTTATTGCTCGCAAGGTTGCCGGTCGCGCCGAAGATTACAAAGGTACAAGGCAGTGTTTCTGGATTCATTTAGCCTCCTCCTTCACCGCATGACCACCAAATCCCTGACGCATTTTCGCCAGCATCTTGTTGCCGTAGTCGGCACGGCCCTGGCTGTCGAAGCGTGACATCAGGGAGAGCGTCATGACCGGTGTCGGAATGCCCTGCTCGAT
>JAYVLR010000305.1:0-8004 GCA_043759395.1 Thiobacillaceae bacterium | reverse complement strand
GCAGCATGGATAGCCTGTGCCATCTGATCTATCCAGCTTCGACGCCGTGGCATCCCCATTCCACCACCCGCCTGGAACTCTACGATGGCATGGGGCAATCCATCGCAAACCGTACAGTTAATATTCCCTGTAGCGGCTCGTTGCATTGGCGTTACAGCGAAACATTCGATGTGAATGAGCGCCAGGCTGCAGGCGAACACGCCTATGTCCTGATCCGCGACACCACCTGCCGCCTGTTCGGCTATCACGGCCTGGTCCGCGATGGCGTGGCGGTGGCAATGGATCACATGTTCGGGTTCTGAATTGTCGGAGCGCCGTCTCACCGTCTTGCAAATGCTGCCCGCGCTGGAATCCGGCGGGGTCGAGCGCGGCACGCTGGAAGTCGCAAAGCATCTGGTGCAGCACGGACACCGCTCGCTCGTGATATCCGCTGGCGGGCGTCTGGTCGAACAACTCACACGGGAAGGTTCCGAACATTTGACTTGGCCGATCGAACAGAAATCGCCCTGGACCTTGCGCTTGGTGCTACGTCTGCGACACTTTCTGATCGAGCAGAAAATCGACATCGTGCATGTGCGCTCACGCATGCCGGCCTGGGTCGCGTATCTGGCCTGGCGCGGCATGAACCCCGCCACACGCCCGCGTTTTGTCACCACGGTACATGGCCCCTATTCAGTCAGCGTTTACAGCGCGGTCATGTTTAAGGGCGAGCGTGTCATTGCCATTTCAAAAATGATTGTCGAATATATCGCCAGAAATTACCCGAAGGTGGCGCAGGAAAACGTGCATCTGATTTATCGCGGCGTCGATTCTGCACAATATCCTTCGGGCTATGCTCCTCCCTCTGACTGGATGCGCCTGTGGCAACAAGAACACCCGGGATTAACAGGCAAGAAAATTTTGCTGCTGCCAGCGCGTTTGACGCGCTGGAAAGGACAAATCGACTTTATCGACATGCTGGCGCAAATCATCAAGACACGGCCTGACGTCCACGGTTTGATCGTGGGTGAAACCCATCCAAGAAAACGGGCATTCATGGCCGAACTGGAAGCCCGAAGCAAGCGATGCGGCGTGAACCAACACCTCAGTTTTATCAGCCACCGTTCCGACCTCCGGGAAATCATGGCCGTCAGCGACATTGTGTATTCGCTTTCTCTGGAACCCGAAGCATTCGGCAGAGTCAGCCTGGAAGCGCTGAGCCTGGGGAAGCCGCTGATTGGTTATGCACACGGCGGGGTGAAAGAACAACTGGCCGCTATCCTGCCAGCCGGTGCCGTACCCGTTGGCGACGTTAATCTGGCTATCGAGAAAACGCTACTATGGCTGGATACCCCCCCGTGCGTGCCCGAACATAACCCCTTTACACTGGATCGCATGCTGGCATCCACGCTGGCGGTTTATACCGGGCTTGCCGGCGCGCCTCGCACCAGATAATCAGGGCAGGAATAAGTAATCTTCCACTTCATCCGTATAACTTTCAACCCCATGCGCTACCCCCTGAACGTCAAGCGTGTGCGCGCGGTAGCCTTTGTCGATAAGGAAAGAGAAAAACTCCTGCGCCCTGTACCCTAGCCGCTGGATAGAAGCGTTCTTCAGCTCGGTATAGATAACGGGTCGAAATTTATCCAGTGATTGTGAACCGCCCTTGAAAACAAGTAATTCCGCACCTCCCACGTGATAGCCCCATAAGTCGTGGGTTCAAATTTTGACGGCCTGAAGAATACAAATTGGTTGGGCATTTCTGGACTTTTGAGAAATTTGAATGCGGCGCATAAACTTGAATCCGTAATCCGCTCCCATTCTTGAAATCTCAATCAGTTTCAGCCACTGCTTTACGCGCAATGTAAATCCACTCATCGCGCTGCAGACTAAAATTTGCTTCTTGATCCGGAGCCATTCTGAATGTTTTAACATCGCAGAAACCAGCGGACTCCAATCTGTCCAGAAAATCCAAGCCGTAATAGCGTTTGTGATCCGTCCCCGCGAAATGCTTTGTTCTCAGACCAGGGTCAACGATGGCATTATTTTCATAGGTCGTTTGACGCGAGGTATTGATTGGGACACTCAGCACTGCAACACCGCCGGGTTTCATCAAGCGCAAAATCTCCTGCATCGCAGTCTTGTCATCGTCAAGGTGCTCCAGGACATGGTTGCACATAACGATGTCGTAGCTATTGCCGGGTAACGCAACATCGTGAATATCGACCGTATGCATCACGCCCTTCTGATAAAGATCGGCGGTTTCATAATTCGGATTGCCGCGCATTTTCCCCAACCAGACCTTTTCCGGGGCGAAGTGCAAGATGCGCTTGTCGGCAAACTTGTCTGTTCCATTTTCGTTTGCCCACAGCCAGATCAAACGATGGCGCTCACGGCTGCGGCATTGCGGACAACATGCATCCCAGCGCGTCGGACGACCGACGCTAATAAAAATACCGTGATAGCCGCACATCGGGCATGTCATTTTGACCATGTCCTGATGGTCGTCCCTGGAAAACTGGCTAGGGTCACGAAACCATGCAGCGACGAGCCTGCGGGCAATGATCCAGTTCATGGGTGTTGGTACGATGCTTGAGGTTATTTCATTCATAACTTTTGATTATTCATTTATTGGCTAAGGTAACCCTCGCAAAGTCCCGCATCGATCAGGATTTACCACTCATCGCGCCGGGTAGATGGAGCACTCGGCCTCTCAACTTTCCATACAGGTCCCGAGCCATGATAACGGGGCTGGACATCCTCATGGCACGACGCGATAGTACGACTGAACCTGTCTCTGACTTCGCATCGGCACGATGCAGACGCGCAATTTCACGCGCTGCTACTGCAAACAGATTGTACACAAACATTACGCGCCGCCGCGCTTCAACAATGGCAGTCAGGCGTTTTTCGAATTCACGGTTTGCAATCGCGGAGCGGATGATCTCTGCGGCTCCGCTAGCATCACGAATATCAATGCGGATAAAACTCTCTTCTGGAAAATAATCTGCAAGATTGGCGCAACCACAGTAAAAAGGCAGCGTCAGCCCCAAAAACGGGTCGGCAATTTTTTCCGTCCAGTGATGATCGCCAATATAGTTCTCGATCGCGACATGGTAACGATAAGAACGCAGACAATCCGCCTTGTCGTCGAGTGGTTGCACGCTGTGGCGACCGTAGGTTTCAAGTTCTGGCATCAGCCCCACCAACTCGCGCATGAATCGCGCACGATGATAGTGCAGGGTATGGCGCATCGCTTTGGGCGAGTACACCATCGAGACATCCCGAGATTTTCCTGGAGGTGATTCGGCCAGAATTGCATCAAACGGCTCAACCTGGTTCTGCCCAATTCCATAAAACCAGCGCAACGCGGGCTGCGAATAAATCCGGTTCGAATGCGGCAGCGCCCACTCAGGCTGACTCGTCAGCACTGCGCCAAACTGTCGCGTGTAATCATCACCGTAAATCTTGACCGACGAAGGCTCGGATGTCACCAGCAAGGTATGTTCCGGCGAGCAAGCCAGCGGTTCACGTTTGACACCCGACCTATCGGGCAAATCCTCGTAGACCAGCAACCAGTCGTAATGCTGATCATCGCGGGAAAAAACAAACTCACAATCCCCCCATACGGGTTCATTGTGAGGAAATTGATGGAGCCACATCGAGGCAGGGGTATAGCTAAGTACCTTAACGCGTAGCCGGGGGCGACTCATGGCAGTTTCACATCAGTGTGGCGAAGCGGACGCACTCACTGCCCGAGAAAAAGCCTCCATGACCGGCTGAATCAGATCACGCTTGAGTTTCAATGCCGCTTGATTGACCACCAGACGCGAGCTGATTTCGGAGATGGCTTCGACTGCGACCAGACCATTGGCTTTGAGCGTGCCGCCAGTCGAAACCAGATCGACGATGACATCCGACAGGCCAACCAGGGGTGCGAGCTCCATCGAGCCGTAGAGTTTGATCAGATCGATATGCACGCCTTTGCCGGCAAAGTGATCGCGCGCCGCATTGACGTATTTGGTGGCAACGCGAATGCGCGCACCCGGCTGCACGTGGCTCGCATAATCATAGCCTTCGCGCACGGCAACCATCATGCGGCAGCGCGCAATCTGCAAATCCAGCGGCTGATACAGACCCTTGCCGCCGTGCTCATTCAGCACGTCTTTGCCGGCAATACCCATATCTGCCGCGCCATATTGCACATAGGTCGGCACGTCGCTGGCGCGGACGATGATGAGGCGCACGTCAGCACGGTTGGTGGCGATGATGAGCTTGCGCGACGACTCCGGGCTTTCCAGCGGCGTGATCCCGGCGGCGGCCAAGAGCGGCAGCGTTTCTTCAAAGATGCGCCCTTTGGACAGGGCGAGCGTGACACTCATATCAATGAACCCGTTTGATGCGCGCACCCAGCTGGGTGAGCTTTTCTTCGATGCGTTCGTAGCCGCGGTCGAGGTGATAGATACGCTCGATAACCGTCTCGCCCGCCGCCACCAACCCGGCCAGCACCAGGCAGGCCGAGGCACGCAGATCGGTTGCCATCACAATCGCACCGTCCAGTCGCGCAACGCCGCGCACCAACGCAGTATGGCCCGATACCTCGATGTTGGCACCGAGCCGCCGCAGTTCCTGCACATGCATGAAGCGGTTTTCGAAAATGGTTTCGGTGACGCTGGCCGCGCCCGCCGCGATGGCATTCATTGCCATGAACTGCGCCTGCATGTCGGTGGGGAATGCCGGATGTGGCGCGGTGCGCACATCGACTGCGTTCAATTTTCCATCCGATTCGACTTCAATCCAGTCCGCGCCAGTGCTCACCCGCGCGCCGGCTTCGCGCAATTTTCCGACGACCGCATCGAGCGTATCGGGTTGGGCGTGCGTTGTGCGCACGCAGCCGCCTGCCATCGCGGCGGCAACAAGGAATGTACCGGTCTCGATGCGGTCGGCCATGACCGCGTAATTCGTACCATGCAGACGCTCAACGCCATGGATGGTGATGGTGTCGGTGCCTTCGCCCTTGATCTCTGCACCCATTTTGATCAGGCAATGCGCCAGATCAACGACTTCGGGTTCGCGTGCGGCATTTTCCAGCACGGTCGTGCCTTCCGCCAGCGTTGCCGCCATCATCAGATTCTCGGTGCCGGTCACGGTCACCACGTCCATCACGATGCGCGCGCCCTGCAAACGCCTGGCCTTGGCGTGGATGTAACCGTGCTCAATACGGATATCCGCACCCATCGCTTGCAGACCTTTGATGTGCAAATCGACCGGACGCGAACCAATCGCACAGCCGCCCGGCAGACTGACCCGCGCTTCGCCAAAACGGGCAAGCGTGGGACCCAGCACCAGGATGGCGGCGCGCATGGTTTTCACCATGTCATACGGCGCCTCTTTGTTGGGAATCTGCTCGCCATTGAGTGTGACGTGATTTTTGTCATCGAGCGTAATGATGACGCCCATATGTCCCAGTAACGCAAGCATCGTACTGATGTCTTTGAGGTGCGGGACATTGCCAAGACGTAATGGCTCGGCGCTCAAAAGACTGGCAGTCAGGATCGGCAGCGCGGCATTTTTAGCGCCAGAAATACGCACTTCTCCGCTGAGCGGGTTGCCGCCGTGAATCGATAAGGCATCCACTTAGCGTGCAGCCCACTCTTCCGGGGTATAGGTCTTCATCGACAGGGCATGGATCTGCGCGTGCATGCGCTCACCCAGGGTTTGGTACACCATTTGATGCTGCTGAATAGCGCGCTTGCCACGAAATTCAGGGCTCACAATCACCGCTTCAAAATGCTGGCCGTCGCCATCCAGTTCGATAAAATCACACGGCAGCTTCTCGCTGATCCAGCCTTTGATGTCTTCGGGATTTACCATGATTGCATTCCTTTAATGTCTTAATTTGTAGCCGCTCTTGAGCATCACGAGCGTGAGAGCGGATAGTGCCATAAAGCACAGCATCACGACCAGCAGCCCCAGGCCGGGATCGGCATCGGAATAGCCGATGAACGCGTAGCGAAAGCCGTCAATCATGTAGAACACCGGATTCCAGCTTGATACGGCTTGCCAGAATGGCGGCAGGGAATGCAGGGAATAAAACACGCCGGACAAAAACGTCAGCGGCAAAATAATAAAGTTCTGGAACGCGGCCAACTGGTCGAATTTCTCGGCCCAAATACCCGCAACAATGCCCAGCGCTCCCATCAGCCCGCAGGATGCAACCGAGAAAACCAGCAGCCACACCGGATGCGCAATACCTGAATGCGCAAACCACAAGGTCACCAGCCACACTCCGATCCCGACTACCACGCCGCGCAGAATGGCCGCGCCCAGATACGCCAGAAAAAACTCCAGGTACGACAACGGTGGCAACAGAACAAACACGATGTTACCGGTGATTTTGGACTGAATGAGGCTGGACGAGCTATTTGAAAAAGCATTCTGCAACATCGACATCATCACCAGTCCCGGCACCAGAAACGCGGTGTATGACACGCCGGGATAAACTTGTACATGATCTTCAAGCACATGCGAAAAAATCATCAAGTACAGCAAGGCCGTCACGATCGGTGCGACCACGGTCTGTACCGCGACTTTCCAGAAGCGCAACAACTCTTTACGGAACAGCGCCAGAAAGCCGTTCATTGCTCACAAAACCTTGAACCGCAGAGGCACAGAGACACAGAGAAAAGCGCTAAAAACCTGTGCGTCAGAGACACGGGTTTTTTCTCCGTGTCCCTGTGTCCCAAGGGATGCCGTCCCTGCGGAGCATATCTCTGTGGTGAGTGGTTTAACATCATGAGCGACGCATGATGTCGGTAAAGACATCCTCCAGATCCGGTTCCTGCATGCGCATCTCGATCAGATGCACACCCGCCTCGCGCAAAGCGGCAAGCAAATTTTCGAGTTCTCTATAGTCGCTGAAATTGACGCGCCAGCCACCCTCCGGCTCGGCATGCATGCGATGTTTCCAGGCTTCGGGCAAGTCATCCGACCCAAGACGCAACTGCACGCAATGTTCATTGGTATGCTTCAGAAGTGTTTTTGTTTCATCCAGCGCAACCAGCTGCCCGGCTTTGAGCATGGCAATCCGGCCGCACAGGGTTTCAGCTTCTTCCAGATAATGCGTGGTCAGCAGAATGGTGTGGCCTTCGCGATTCAAGCGGCTAATGAAATCCCACAACGAGCGCCGCAAATCTACGTCCACGCCGGCGGTAGGCTCGTCCAGCACAATGACGGCGGGCTTATGAACCAGCGCCTGCGCGACCAGCAAACGACGCTTCATTCCGCCCGACAGGTTTTGGGTGTTTTTGTCCGCGTGCTGGGTCAGGTCGAGGTGATGCATGACTTCGTCTATCCAGTCCTGATTGCGCTTGAGCCCAAAATAAGCCGATTGAATCCGCAGCGTTTCGATCACATTGAAAAACGGGTCATACACCAGCTCTTGCGGGACAACCCCAAGCGCGCGGCGTGCCTGACGATAATCGCGAACCACATCGTGACCCATGATTTCAGCCGTGCCGGAATCGGCGCGCGCCAGGCCGGCCAAAATACTGATCAAGGTCGTTTTTCCGGCACCGTTGGGTCCCAGCAAGCCAAAAAACTCGCCTTGCTGAATAGCCAGCGACACGCCTTCCAGCGCGTGCGTAGCGCCAAAGCGTTTATGCAATGACTGAACGCTGATTGCGGGCGTAGCGCCTGCAACCCGGCTAGCGGGCATCATACCTGGGTGTCATACTTGAAGCAGGGAAGAAATGCCGTAAAGATCGGCCAGCGTGATCACGCTGGCGGGGAGTCCGGACAAACGCAAGGTGCGCTCTTGCAACTGCGCTTCACGCTTGCAACTCAGGATCAGCGCCAATACTGTCGAATCCACATTCTTCACGCCGGACAAATCCAGTTTCGAGACGTTTTTTGCGATATGCGGCTTCAGTTCATTCAGTAAGCTAGCCGCATATTCGACGGTAATATCACCCGAAATGTGGCACTGTTTGTCATCGCATTCAATCATGCCAAATCAGACAGCGG
>JAYVLR010000304.1:0-5674 GCA_043759395.1 Thiobacillaceae bacterium | reverse complement strand
TCGCAGCCGAAGGTGCGGTAGGTGTCCAGCAACAGTCGGCGCTCGGCCTCGCGCGGGTCGCGGGTGCCGGGTTTTGAACTATCGAACCGGCGCAGGTAGTCGCGCGGCGTGGCGGTGAGGCCGAGCTTGTAGCCGATGAAATAGTCGAACACCGCACGGGCGTTGCCACCGATCGAGCGGTGCGCTTCGTCGGAGATGACGAGATCGAAGTCGGTCGGCGAGAACAGTTTCTGATATTTGTTGTTGAACAGCAGGGACTGCACGGTGGTGACGACAATCTCGGCGCGTCGCCAGTCGTCCCGGTTCTCCTTGTAGATCACCGTCTGAAAATCGGCGGACAGCACGGCGGCGAAGGCCTTCTTGGCCTGGTCCTCCAGCTCAAGCCGATCCACGAGGAACAGCACGCGGCGCACGTTGCCCGAACGGAGAAACAGCTTGATGACGGCGGCGGCGGTCAGGGTTTTGCCAGTGCCGGTGGCCATCTCAAACAGGAAACGGTCTTTGCCATCACCGACTGCGGTCTGAAGGCTGTGTATGGCCTTGAGCTGATACGGCCGGAGAAAGCGCAGCTTGTTGGCCTGGATGTATCCGGGGCGCTCCGCTTCGTTTTGCCAGGCGGCTTCGGATGCGTAGTTCGGGCGCTGGGTGCGAGCGATGTAGTCCTCGCCGACCTGTTCCTCGATCAGGCGCTGCGGATTGGGCGTGACCTTCTGGTAGCCGGTGACTGAGTCCGGCGTCGGAAACGAGGTGATGACGTAGGGGCTGCCGCGTTCGAGGTCCCAGAAGTAGTGCAGGTTGCCGTTGGAAAGAATGACGAAGCGGCAGTTCTGGGATTTGGCGTATTTGCGCGCCTGCTCTTTGCCGACGAGCGGATTTTTGTCTTCGGCTTTGGCTTCGAGAACAAGCAGCGGAAAGCCTTTGGCATCGAGCAAGAGAAAGTCGACGAAGCCTTTTGTGCTTTTCTCGAAGTTGGCGCCGAGCGCGTCCAGGTCAGTGGAATTGATTTTGACGCTGGGTTCAAGGCGAATGTTGGCGGGCGCATCGCCATCCTGGAAAAACCGCCAGCCAGCCGCTTCTAGCAACTTGTTGATCTTGATGCGGGCGGTGGCTTCTTTATCGGACATTCAGGGTGTTGTTCTTGGAATGGTGGTTAAGCGGCATTATGTAGAGGTGACTGGCGCTGCGCGCTTTTCACTCATCGTTGAAACCATGGCCTCGTTTGCGCGAAGGATTTTGTTTGTCGCCCAAACATATTATCAAATCAGGCCCAGACCTTGCGATACGCCGCGAGTAATTGCCGGTGCATGGCGCTGCCTTCCATGTTGTTGCCCAGGGTGTTGAGACCAAAAAATCGCTCGTCCTGATTGATCAGTGCCAGCGCCTGACGCAGGGTGTCGGCGCCGTAGAGCAGTGCCAGATTGGCTTCGTGGTGCGCGGGATCGTTGAGCTGGATGATGTCGGCGATGCAGCGATACACCCGCAGCCGCCCGGGCTTGAGCTGGCCATACTGGGCGATCCAGGCGCAGCCTTCGAGGATGCGTTCGTCGTCGCCCAGCGCCAGTGCGAGCAGGGTTTTGAGTTCGCCGATGCGCAGATCCGGCCAGGCGGTGTCGGCATCGGCGGCCAGGCCAATCAGCGTGAAGAGCGAGCGGTCGTCGGCGATGCCAAGATCGTCGATCAGGTCGAGCAAGTCGTCGCATTCGTCGTCGCTCAATTCGGGCAGGCGCAGCAGGGCGGGGCGGATCAGGTTACCGATGCTGTTGTTCTCGTGTTCGAGGTCGTCCACCGGATAAATCTCGGACACGCCCGGCACAAAAATCCGGCAGGCGTATACGCCCAGATGGGTGAAGTCGGCAATGTAGAGGTCGTGGCCGTCGTCGTGCAGACGCTGGCACGACCAGGCGTAGTCTTCCTCGGTGGTGGTGCCAAAGTTCCAGTCGGCAAATTCGTAGTCGGGCGTGTCGGATAAAAAATTCCAGCTCAGCACGCCGCTGGAATCGACAAAGTGAATTTCCATATTCTGCGGATCGGCAATCTCGGTCACATCGAAACCGGGTGCCGGAAAGCCGGACAAGGCATCGAGCGCGCGGCCTTGCAGCAGCTCGGTGAGCGCGCGTTCCAGCGCCACTTCAAATCGCGGATGCGCGCCAAAACTGGCAAAGCAGCCCTGGTCGCCGGGATGCAGCAAGGTCACGTTCATCACCGGATATTCGCCGCCGAGCGAAGCATCTTTAATCAGGATGCCAAAGCCCGCCTCGCGCAGACCGCGTATGCCTGCCGCAATGCGCGGATAGCGATTGATGACTGCCTCGGGCACGTCCGGCAGACACAAGCCCTCGCGGATGATGCGGAATTTGATATTGCGCTCGAAAATTTCGGCCAGTGCCTGGGTGCGTGCCTCCATCAGCGTATTGCCTGCCGACATGCCGTTGCTGACATATAAATTGCCAATCAGGTTGACCGGGAAATACACCGTTTCGCCATCGCGCAAACGCTGGTAGGGAATCGCGCAAATGCCGCGCCCGGCATTGCCCGAATTCAGGTCGATCAGTTGTTCCGCGCGCACACTGTTGTCGGGGTTGTAGAGCGCGTGCAACTCGGGTGTGAGCAGACCCGCAGGCCACGCGTCGCCCTCCACCGCAAACCATTTTTCCTGCGGGTAATGTGTGTGCTTTTCGGATGCGATATCTGCGCCGAGATAAAAATGCGTCCAGAAATAATTGCACGACAGGCGCTCAAAATATTCGCCCAGCGCACTCGCCCGTGCCGCCAATTCCGACGCGCCCTTGCCGTTGGTAAACAGCAGCGGGCAATCGCGGTCGCGAATATGCACCGACCACACGTTCTCGATCGGATTCAGCCAGGAGCGCTCTTCGATGTGAAAGCCCAGCGCATCGAGCTTGCCTTGCAAAGTGTGGATGGACGATTCGAGCGAAGCGTCTTTGCCGGGGATATGGTGTTCGGAGGGTGACATAGAGGGGTTCATTATTGGGATAAGGGCATAAGTAATACGTCAAACATGGCGTGGTGTAAAAGCTTCTGGTGCGAACACCAACTCAGGCACGACAACTTCCCAGCGATCGCAGCTTATCTGGGTTTGAAAATCAGCTCCGGAGTCCTCTCGCCGACGGACTATGATCGCCGCGACTCGGGCGGACAAGAATTGGCTGGCTGGCTGCGGTGTGAACTTCTTCGACATTCGTCCGATCAGCTTCCCGTTCATGTCAGTCAGTTCCCAGCGTGCGTCACGTTCGCGTAGCTGTATGGGATCACCCGCAGTCAAGTTTGCAATTGACTGGTGAACGGGATGGTTTGATACATAGCGTCCGGCAAACCCCAAATCTCCACCTCCCAAACCTGGCAACACATATCGGCGCTCTAGCTCAACAGGCGGACTGGGTAAATCAATCGGTGTTCGGTGCAGGACAGAAGCGTCGTCGGCCAAAGCATCCAGCAGCCTGTTTTTACTGTTGGCCATACGCGCTAATGTCAGGGTCTGACGGGCGCGCGTCATCGCCACATAGTAAAGCCGCCGTGGTGCATCCGGATCTTCGCCTTGACTGATTTTGTCCCAGCCGCCGTCGAGCACGGCCACGTGGTCGAACTCTAGCCCTTTGGCGCGGTGGGCGGTGAGCAGCATCAGCCCGGTTTGGCGGCGGCGAATCTCGCGCCCCCACTCGGCCAGCCAGTTCAGAAAATGATCGCAGGGTAATTCGGCTTCGCCCGTTTCGATGGCATATTCCTCTACGGCTTCGCGCAGCAGAGACCACCATGCCTCGGCGGGTTGTTCGCCCAGCCATTTTTTGATGGCGGCGGAATCGACCAGCTTCATTTCATTGTCCTGCACCCACGCTACCAGCGTCTGCGTTTCGCGTAGACGCCAAAACTGCGGGGTTTCTTCATCCGCCATTTGCACCGGAATCTGCTGCATCTCGCAGTAGCTGCGCAGGGGCGCAAGTGTTTTCCATTCGCGCGCGACGATGGCTACCCGGCTCCAGTCCCAGGACGCGTCCAACGCAGCCAGCCTTTCCATCTCGACCATCACCGCCATGGCCTGTGTCATGAGGGTGCCGCCTGTGGGCAGAATCTGAACGCGCCCTTTTGCAACGGGGTCGCGCGTTTGCCAGATGCCACCTGCGGGTTCCTTCTCACGTGTACGGTCTATCGAGATGGGATGACCCGCCTTCATCCGGTTGGCGGCAGAATCGATCATCCAATTTGCCGCCGCGATGATGTGAGCCGTTGAACGGTAGTTCTCTGTCAGGAAGGCTGGCTTGGCGGAGTAATCTGCTTCAAAGCGTCGGATGAATTCGACCGATGCGCCGCTGAAGGCGTAGATATTTTGGTCGTCATCGCCGACGGCGAATAACGAGAGTTTGTTATCAGCATCCGCCTGGGTGCGTCCGGCCAAGGCGGAGATCAACTCATATTGCTCCGCGCCGATGTCCTGGTATTCGTCCACCAGTATCCAGCGAAAACCGGCTAACAAGCGACCGCGTTGCTCATCGGCTTCTTCGGGTGGCAGCCCAGTACCGTTCAATAGCGCCACTGCTTCTTGTCTAATTTTCTTGAAGACGTTGTCATCCACCTGATGGGATCGACTCATAAAGCTGGCGCCCACCAGACGCATGGCAAAGGCATCACAGGTCAGCACGGTGACACCTCGGGCATCGTCACCGATCAAATCCGCCAGACGGCGGCGAATTTCAACCGCTGCGTGCCGGTTGTAAGCGAGCGCCAGAATTCCGTGCGGGTTTTCACGCCGGGCGCGCACCAGATAGGCGATGCGATGCACCAGCACACGGGTCTTGCCGGAGCCAGGGCCGGCCAACACCAGCACATTAGTTTGCTCGCGGTCGTCGGCGACGATACGTTGCTGTATGGGGTTGTTGAGGGATTCGACAATGGCGCGCCAGGAAGCGGGCGTGGTCTGCTGAGCCAGCTCCTTTGCGCGTCCAGGTAACCAGTGTTTGATGAATGCATCACGGTCCATGCTGAAATAACCCATCGCCAGATGCAGCGCGTCGGCCATGGACTTGAGACCCAGTTGAGCGTATTCCGCCATAACATGGATCTGGATGACCTGTTCGGCATAGTGCAGCACGAGTTGCATGAAATCCGTCTTGGCAAATCCACGTTTTCCCTGTTGCAGCTTGATCGTCATCGCCGGGCGGAAAACGGCGAGACCTTTGTTGAGTCGGATCACTTCCTGTTCGTGCAGCCACAGCAAAGCCCGATCCAGTAATTTGGCCGGATCTTTTATTTCGGCCATCAAGACCAGATCGGACTCAATGGCAGCGGTGAGATCTCCCAGCGTGGTTTCAGCCAGAAGATCGGTGCCGCGTTGTCCTTGTAGCTTCCCCAGTAAGTGCGTTAAGAGGTGCTCGGCTGCGGTGCGGCGTTGCTGAGCAGCTTTCTCCAATGTCTGCCAATCCCGCTGCAGAGTGACTTGCACCGTTTCGGCATCCAGGTTTTTTAAGCGCAGGCTACCAACGCCGCTAGATTCATTACGGCCATCTTTAGCGAGACTTCTTAGCAGCCGCGACACCTGACCGGGCAGTGCCTGCGTATGACCTACATCCTTTAAGTGCTGAGCAGCATGTCGCATATGCAGCACCGATGTATCGCCTTTGCCAAGGTCGGGTGCGGAAAGCCTTAGCTCCTCAATAAGCGC
>JAYVLR010000303.1:0-2368 GCA_043759395.1 Thiobacillaceae bacterium | reverse complement strand
GCCAAAATCCGTTGTAATTGATCCGCGTTTGTCATTCGGACGCCCTGTTCTGACACAAGCCGCCGTGCCCACCGAAGTGATTTTCGACCGCTTTCAGGCGGGCGATTCGCTGGAAGATATGGCGCTCGACTACAACGTTGACAAAAAAGAAATCGAAGAAGCCCTCCGCTTCGAACAGCGCCGCGTCGCCTGAACCGATCACTTTATTTGTTGATCGCTGCGCCTGGAGCCGCCTTCTGGGCGAAGCGCTGGACAAGATCGGCGCGAACTATATTGCTCATCACCAGCGTTTTGCACCCGCCGCGCCCGACGAAGAATGGCTGGCAGTCGCGGGTCAAGAAGCCTGGATCGTGCTCACACGCGACAAACGCATACGCCGCCGCCCGGCGGAGCTTGACGCGTTTCGCGAGCATAAAGTCATCGTCTTTGTACTGGCGGCGGGTAACGCTTCGGCTGCCGAAACTGCCGACCTCGTTTCGCGTCTGTACGAAAAAATCCTGCGCCTTGCGAAACAAGCGCAACCGCCTGTGATGTACAGCCTGACGCGTTCTGGCATAAGCAGGCCGCTCAAATTCAAGTAAGCGTGGATTTTTTCCTGCTGCGTTTGCCGGTGACGACGGGCAACAGCGAAGTCAGCGCCTGATACCGCTCGAACAAAAACGCCACCCGCTCGGCGTCGTTCTTGAAACTCTTTCTGCCGTAGGCGGCGTCCACCACCGCGTCAAGTTTTTGATGGGCGCGCACCAAGGCAGGCGGCATCGTGAGTGGGTCGTAGAGGTCGGCGAGGGTGGCGTCGGGGAATTGCGCGCGGGCGTCGAGCACGGCTTGGGCGGCTTGTTCGATTTTTTGTTGTTGCGCTTCGTTTGGGTTATCGGGCCAAGGGAAGTTGTTGTAAACGATGTCTTTGGAATAACGGAAATCGCTTTTCAAACGCCCGCAGGTGTAGCGCATCCATGCATTATGCATTTCAGAACAAAGTCCGCCAAAATGAAAAAGCGTTGCGCCGGTAATGGTCAACACTTGATCATTGGCGATGACACTCTGATTCATGTACCCAATCGGTATGTATTTTCTGCGCTCGGATGAAACCCGAGGAATTAGGAGATAGTCGGTTTCCGGCTGAGCAATTTGGCAAAACAGGGTCGGTGTTTCAGCGAATTTGCGTGTGGTGGCAGCCCTACTTTCCAAGCGGAACTTACGCACAGCATCAATGCGTGCGAGCGTTTTCGGCAGATTGTGTAATTCGCTCGGTGGTGCATCAAGTAGCCAGAGACACCAGCGCATATCACCATTGAGGAATTCCTGGGCGCCCGTGTAATGGCGCAACCACTTTTCTGCGGACGGTTCCACACGCAGGAATTCTGTGGCTTCCGCATCGGTGAAAATCAGGTTGCCACCATCCCTGGGCATGCTGCCGAAACGCATTGTGGGCACTTTGCAAATCGGATTGCTTCGGTTGGTCAACAACGTGTCAGGCGCATCCACCAAGTAGGGATTGATGTTGTGTGCTTTGAGTTCATGGGCATCCGCGTCCAGTTTCTCATAATCCCAGATACGCTTGTCGTTTACATCAAATGACGCAAAGCCAATGATGACGCAATGCACCGCCGCCATGCCGCGCCCCTCGTTGCTCCATTTGAAGGTGTGGTGGGCAAAGTGAATCTTGATGTGATACTTGTTCAGTAACTCACCCCACAGGATGCCGACCTGCTCACCCTGAGTGATGGAGTTGGTGGAGACGAAGGCGCAACGAATTTGCGTACCACGAATATAGCGCGCCGCTTTCAGATACCAGGCTGCCACATAATCCAATATGCCGTAGCCTTTTAGATCGTGAAACACTTGCGCCATGTCTTCACGTTGCGAGTCATGCATAACCATTGCCCCCACGAAGGGCGGATTGCCGAACACATAGCTCGCTTGTTCCGCCGGCAGCACATCGTTCCAATCCAGCGTCAGCGCATTGCCGTGATGAATATGCGGCGTGCGCTTGAGCGGGATGCGCGCGAAATACAGGCCGAATTCTTCCGACACGCGCAGGTTCATCTGGTGGTCCATCAGCCACAGCGCGACTTGCGCGATTTGGGCGGGGAATTCTTCGATCTCGATGCCGTAGAACTGGTCTACGTCCACGCCAATGAGTTGTTGCACGTCCACAAGGCGCTGACCGCTTTTCATCTCAATCTCAAGAGAGGCGCGTAACACTTCGAGTTCCAGCGCGCGCAGTTCGCGGTAGGCGATGACCAGAAAATTGCCGCAGCCGCAGGCAGGGTCGAAGAAGGTGAGTGTGCGCAGCTTTTTGTGGAACTCGAACAACTTGTTTTTGTTGTTGCGCACGCGCTGGAACTCGGCCCACAGCTCGTCGAGG
>JAYVLR010000302.1:0-2582 GCA_043759395.1 Thiobacillaceae bacterium | reverse complement strand
GGCACTGGTGAGCCTGGTGTTACAGGCGGGTTTGTATGCACCCCTGGGTGCAGGTCTCTGGTTGTGGCGCTGGGTAGCGGGGCGCAAATCGTTTGGGCTGTGGTTTCCTGTATTGCTGTCCGCAATGACCGGTATTGTCATCGAGGCAGGCAAGCTGTTCGTGCCGGGACAGCACCCCGATCCTTCCAATGTACTGATTGCCGCCAGTGCCGCCGCGATCACCCAGGCGGTGCTGGCATGGCTATTTCCTGCGATCCGCAAAACCCTGATTCCTGCAAGCGCGACGCGACCCGAAATCGTGGCGAGTACAGCAACGCCAGAAGCGATTGAACCCAGCCCCGTGCGCGTTGAAATGCGCACGATACCGCCCGCCCGGTTTCTATCCGGGGGCTTACTGATAGCAGCTTTGTGGAGCGTATGGGGATACCCGCAAGCCTGGGCTGTTGTGTTGTTATTACTGGTTTTAGCGGGCGTGTGCTGGCGCTGGCAGGGAAGCTGGCTCATCGTGGTGCCCGCTGCGCTGCCGCTGCTTGATGGATCCTATTTTAGTGGACGGCTATTCTGGAACGAGTTCGACAGTTTGCTGCTGCTGGTATTGGTGGTCACCTATGCACGCAGTCGCGAACACACCAGAACGGCCTGGCCCGGCAAGTGGCCGCTGGTGGTGTACGGCGTATCCGTCCTGGCGAGTCTGTTCATCGGCCTGCTGCCGCTTGCGGCGCTGGATCTCAACGCTTTCAGCCATTACACCAGCTCCTATCATGCCTTGCCTGCGGTTAAGGGCTTTGCCTTTGCACTGGCTTTTCTGCCGCTGATCCAGGCCGAGTGGCACAGGCAGCCGCAGCGTTTCAGCACACGGCTGGCGCTGGGGATGACGCTAGGCTTGGTTCTGGAGTTGGCGTACGTGGTATGGGAGCGCGTGACGTTTTCGGGCTTGATGAATTTCGCCACCGGCTTTCGTATCACCGGCTCGTTTCCGGGAATGCATATTGGCGGCGCATCTATCGAAGCCTATCTGGTGATCGCCGCGCCGTTTGCCTGGCTTTGGGCATGGCAACACAGGCGCATCGGGTCAACACTGGCAGCGGGTGGGCTTTATGCACTCGCAGCCTATGGCATCATGGTGACGTTTTCGCGCGGCGGGCAAGCAGCGTTTGTATTGGCAACCATTTTATTGCTGGGTGGCTTCATGCTGTTGATGCGCAAAGCCGGCACCCGGGCAGTTTCGGGCAGCCTGGTTCTGCTGGTCGGCGTTGTGGCGGCGGGTCTCGTCGCCTGGCCGATTGTCAGCGGCAAATTCAGCCAGTCGCGGCTGGCAACGATACAGGTCGATATGGACACCCGTACTGCGCATTGGCGAGATGCCATAAACATTCTGGCGCAGGCCGGAAACCCGGTTCTGGGCGCCGGATCGGGCACGTTTCCAAGCGCGTTTTACTGGTATTCGTCGACACCGGAACGTCCCGCCAGCTATGCCTTTGTGCGCGAAGCCGGCAATGTTCTGCTGCGTCTGGGCGGTGGCGAGTCACTCTATTTTGAACAGAAAATACCACTCAAACCCCGGCACGCTTATCGCCTTCAGATGGATGTGCGATCATCGGCAAAGGCCGCCGCGCTGACCGTGCCGGTGTGCGAAAAAGCGCTGCTGTATTCTTTCTCGTGCGTCTGGAATACCGTCAAACTCACCGCAAACGACACGCACTGGCAGCATCGGGAAATCCTCATCCGCACCGACAATTTCAACGAGGCGGGCAGCCTGTTTGTACGCCCGGTCAAACTGTCGCTGTTCAATCAGGACAAAACGACGACCATTGATGTCGATAATGTCGTGGTGCTGGACGAGGCCGGACGCAACTTGTTGAGTAATGGCGATTTCACACAGGGGATGCAAGATTGGTTTTTCTCCACCGATAGCCACCTTGCCTGGCACGCTAAAAATCTGTTTATACACGTCCTGTTTGAGCAAGGCTGGCTGGGGCTGATTGCATTTGTCTTGCTGATAATGACCGCCGGTATCTCATTGCTGAAACGTGCGGGCAGGGACGCAATGGCGCTAACGCTCATGGTTTCGCTGACAGCATTTCTGGTTGTCGGTATGGTGGACTCACTCATCGACGAGCCGCGTCTGGATTTTCTATTTTTCTGGCTGCTATTGATTGCGCTGACCTCTGGCGGCAAAGTTATGTCTTACCGACGGCGCAAACACAGCCACCCTCATCAATAGCCCGTTTGGAATGCACATCAGGGAGAATAAAAGTCGTGTTATATGATGTTTTCAACGGCGACGCAGACGGTATTTGCGCGCTGCACCAGCTACGGTTAGCCGAGCCTGCTGATTCCGAACTGGTCACCGGCCCCAAGCGCGACATCGGCTTGCTCCAACGGGTGCAGGCGGGCGCGGGCGACCGCATTACCGTGCTCGATATTGCGCTGTCAAAAAATCGCGCTGCGCTGGATCGCTTGCTCGCTGCGGGCGCACACATCCGCTACTTCGATCACCATCAGTCGGGTGAAATTCCGCAGCATCCGCATTTTGAGCCGCACATCGATACTGATGCCAACGTGTGCAGCAGCCTGCTGGT
>JAYVLR010000301.1:0-4218 GCA_043759395.1 Thiobacillaceae bacterium | reverse complement strand
AAACAGGATTCAGAGTAAAAAGATAAACCCCCGCGTCGCTACGCTCCGACTGTCCACTTTGCGTGGGCTGGGTGTCCAGTTTCAGTGGAATACGCACACTGGACAGCCCGTGACATATTGGGCGCGGGGGCGCGGCAAGAAATCACCATTCACGCAAAGATACCCATTGGAATGAAGATGGTGCGTTGCGAGCCAATTGAAGCAGGCCCAAACGAAACCGAGATGGTGGCTGGGGTGCTATTCCCACTGGACTCAAACACTGTAGGAAGGTTGCTTGTTGGCCCTGATGTGGAGGTTAAAGAGTTACACGGCCCGAAGCGTATTCATCCGAATGTGGGCCCTTATGGAACAGGCCCGGAGTGGGAAATAGCAGAAGGCGAAACAGCGCCACGAGTAACGGCCAGTGATTGCTGGATTGTTGACTCCAGCCTAGAGCGCCTAGTCAGCAAACATTCCAAACAAGAGGACACGCCTGGCGTGAAGGTTGAAGCCGCGCCAGTGACAAGCCTGAGTGGTGACGAACAGACCAGCCCAGTCGACGATGCTGACCACACTGAAAAACTAGCCGCGCTGTTTGAACCCGTGCCAATGGAAGCATTGGAAAAGATGTTCCCGGCTAGTGGCAAATGGAAAAACTGGGTAGAAAAAGCCAAGGCAAACCGTTTGATTGTCGCACGCGTAGGAACTGCAAAGTTCAATCCATACAGGGCCGGGCTGTGGTTCGTTCAAAAAGGTGCGGAAGGCTGGGACAACGCGCGTCTATATCGCACGCTAGCAAATAACCTACCCGCCCGTTCCCTTGATTCGGTGCACCTGCTGACCGGGGGCATAGACTAACCGCCAAAACCCCACCGTACTGTTGACCAATTCCGGCAAGTTTCCGCCGGATTGCCACCATCTTTCCGCCGATATACCGCCGGACTTTCGCCACTGAATTGAACACGAAAAACTGAATCATCTTCAACGCGCCGGAAGGCGAAAAGGTGGTTCATCATGAAAACAGTAGCGAATCAAAACTTCACCGCGCTGGCGCTTGAAACGCGCCCAGCCATCAACACCGCGCAAGCTGCGCACTACCTGAATCGACAGCCGCAAACTTTGCGCGCTTGGGCGTGCCTTGAGAATGGCCCGCTTCGGCCCATCCGTATCTATGGCCGCTTGGCTTGGCCTGTTGCTGCAATCCGCGAACTGCTGGAAGGCGGCGCAATATGAAAAACCCGGACAGCCGCCAAGCCTCATCCGGGTTTAAGCAAATATCCTTCTTGCCTGAGCCGGATTTTAATCCGATTTACCCCACCCCGAACACCCTACCCGCGCAATGCCTTGCCTTGATGTTGAACGGGCAATCTTTCACGCATCCAGAGTTTGAGCAGATAACAGGAAGCTGGAGATTATCCGCCGTTGTTTTCACCCTCAAAGGTTTGGGCTGGCCGGTGGAATCGTTTGACCTTTCCGCACCATCGCCGGAATGCCCGACCCGGACAATCAGCCGCTACTTCCTGCCGCCTAAAGTTATTCAGGCCGTCTTTGGTGCGTGCGCATGATTAACGAAACCGAACGCGCTATTAGTGCAATGCAGGCGTGCCCGTGCCCTTCGGATTACGACGCATGGTTCAAGCTGCTGTGCGCCGTTAAAGATGCAGGTGTGCCAAAGGATGAAGCCCGCTGCTGGTGCGAATCTGGGGAAGGGTTTGTCGCTGCTGATTTTGAAAGCAAGTGGGAGCGCGGCATAAAAGCAAACGGTGCAATCAAGGCCGCTTCATTATTCGCCACTGCATTTTCACAAGGCTGGAAAGACCCGAGCAAATCACGCGCCAATGGAAGCAATGGAACACGCCCTGCCCTACCCCTTACCAGTACAAAACAAACGCCGCACAAGCCCGTTAAACAGGCCGCAAGCATAAGCCCCGCCGAAATCTGGGGCCGCTGTTTACCTGCTGACCCTGCCGACGCCTACATCGACCGGAAACGGGGGAAACCGGACGGCCTGCGCCTTTACCCGGCAACCGCCGCACCGCTGATTATTCGGGGCCAGAACGTGGGCGGATACCTGGCTGTTCCATGCTTGGATGGCGACACTTTGCAAACGCTGCAACTTATCCCACCCGATAAGGGAGACAAGTTAAATCTGCCGGGTGCGTCTTTCGGTTCCGGGTTTTTCACCGTTGGAGAAATTACAGACCGCGCCTACATCGTGGAGGGAATCAGTCAGGGTTGGGCAGTGAATCAAGCAACGGGAGCCGCCGCCGTGGTTTGTTTCGGAGCCGGGCGCATGGCACGGGTTGCCGCCGTGCTGCGCGATAAATATCCCGCCGCTCGATTGGTGGTAGTGCCCGACCGTGGCAAAGAAGAGCAAGCTGCCAAGATTGCCGCTGATGTATCAGGCCAGTGGATAGCGATGCCCGATGACAAGCCCGGTAACTATGACGCAAGCGACTACGCGAAAGATTTTGGCGCTGGTGCATTGTCTGACCTGTTGCAACGCCCTGTAGCCCCTGCAATGCGTTATGAGCTGCTATCTGATGCCGACTTGTGCAAGCTGCCCGCGCTGCAATGGCGAATTAAAAAGGTGCTGCCGCAAATAGGTTTGGCCGCTGTATATGGCGCATCCGGTTCAGGCAAATCGTTTGCGGTGATAGATATGTCGCAAGCAATAGCCGCCGGGCGTGAATGGTTTGGTTACAAATCGAAGCAGTGCAACGTGATTTATTGTGCGCTTGAAGGTGAAGGCGGAATTGCTGGCCGTGTTTCTGCATACCGCATCCGCCATGGTGCGACTGCGCAGAATATTCGCTATCTGGTGCAACCGTTTAGCTTGCTGGAAAGGGGTGATATTAACGACCTGGCACAAGCAATCAAAGCGAACGGGCAAAGCGCGGAAGTGGTGATACTCGACACGCTGAATAGAGCCGCGCCCGGTGCTGATGAGAACGACAGCAAAAGCATGGGGCAAATCATCGCCGCATCCAAGGAACTGCAAACACTTATCGGCGGGCTTGTGGTGCTGGTGCATCACACGGGCAAGGATGCGTCAAAGGGATTACGCGGGCATTCAAGCCTACATGCTGCGCTTGATGCTGCAATCGAAGTGCGCCGCGATGGTGACCGCCGGGAATGGGTGAATGCCAAAGTCAAGGACGGCAAGGACGGCGAAGCGCATCCCTTCAAACTTGACGTGGTGGAATTGGGAACCGATGAAGACGGCGAACCGATAACATCCTGCACGGTGCATCCGCTGGAAGTGATTGCGGACAGTATCAAAAAGGTGATGCCGCCCAAGTCTGGAAATCAGCGGGCAGTGTGGGACGCGCTGGGCGAGATATTCCGCAAGGCAGGGAACGTCAAACCCGAGGGCGCACCCGACACCCTGCCCCAAGGAAGGCCGTGCATCACGCTGGAAGCTGCCATCGACCAGACACGCACCCGCCTAGTGTGCGACCCAAAGCGGCAAACCGAGCGCGCACAGGCTGCCATCCGTGGGCTAATCGACAGAGAACTTCTGTGCCATGAAGGGGGTTTTCTGTGGTGCAAATAGACAAAATCATTTTCCCGTTTTTTTTCCCGTTTCGTTCCCGCCCTCTTATAGGGGGCGCGGGAATCGCGGGAAAGTCCGCAGCCTCCCGTTTCGGGACATTTCGGGAATCGCGGGAAGGAGTGAACAGACGGCCTTTCACTGGTGCGAATCATGAATGACCTGTTAGGGGATGCCCTGCCCGTGGAGCGAAGGAACGCCCGACCCGAAGCCGCCGCACTGGTAGAGGTTTTGAACGCACTGAATTCGCATCCTGCCGTTGCCTGGTGCCATCGGGTGAACTCGGGAGCCGCAAGAATTGGCAATCGGTTTGTGCGGTTCGGCTGGCCGGGATGCCCTGACGTGCTGGGGCAATTGAAGGACGGGCGATTGCTTGGCGTGGAAGTGAAGGCCAGCAAGGGAAAGTTAAGGCCCGAGCAAACTATCTTCCTGGAACGCATCCGCTGCGCTGGCGGTGTGGCGTTCGTGGCAAGGGATTGCCGGGACGTGGTGCGGGAGCTTATGGCGCAAGGCCCTTGAGACTGGGGCAGGCCCCCATGGCAAAACTCTACAGCGTTTGGACGACAGACCGTTCCCTAAGTCATATTTTCGCATTCGCAAAACTAGAGCAAGGGGGGTATCAGTGGAGAAACTCTTTTCGAAGGAGCAAAACATGAAGAACACATGTGTGAAATGCGGCAGCACAA
>JAYVLR010000300.1:0-2052 GCA_043759395.1 Thiobacillaceae bacterium | reverse complement strand
TGTGTTTGCACTTGAAATTGCGCGTGCCGTCGTGGCAGGCAAGCTCAAAAACAGCCGCAGCGTGCTGCAGCGCGGTGCGCGCGAAGCTGACGACGAGTCGGAGGCCGCACAACTCACGCGCAGCGCCGACAATCTCGCCGCCTCGCTGCGCGCCACCACGGTTGCTGCCACATTGGACGAACTGCGCGGGGTGGAAGGCGAAGCCGCGCGCGGCTACTTTGCCGCCGTCAACCTCATCGTCAAACCTGCCATGCGCGAACATTTCCAGCTCGATGGCCGCACCCGCCGCCCGCCGCTGGATCGTTTCAATGCGCTGATCTCATTTTTGTATTCCATGCAAATGAACGACTGCCGCTCAGCCATCGAGGCCACCGGGCTGGATGCGCAACTCGGCTTTCTGCACGCCGTGCGCCCCGGTCGCGCCGCCCTCGCACTGGACTTGCAGGAGGAGTTCCGCGCCGTGTTATGTGACCGCCTGGCGCTCACCCTCATCAATCGTGGTCAGGTCAATGCCAACGACTTTGACCTGCGCGAAGGTGGCGCAGTCATGCTCAGCGATAAAGGCCGCCGCGCCGTCGTCACCGCCTGGCAGGAACGCAAACAAGAAGAAATCACCCATCCGCTCACCGAAAATAAAATCCCCCTCGGCTTGCTGCCCTTCGTTCAGGCGCGCTTCATGGCACGCACGATTCGGGGCGAAATGGAAGGCTACCTGCCCTTTCAGACCAAATAGGAATCCCATGCTCATCATCGTTGCCTACGACGTCTCGACCGAAAGTGCCGCAGGGCGTAAACGCTTAAGACGCGTCGCCAAAGCCTGCGAAAGCATGGGGCAACGCGTGCAAAAATCCCTGTTTGAATGCACCGTCAACGACATGCAATTTGAACAACTGGAACGCACCCTTCTCGCCGAAATCGACGAGGCTCAGGATAATCTGCGTTTTTACCGCATCACCGAACCCGTGGAAATCCGGGTTAAACAACATGGCTGCTTCCGTTCAGTCGATTTTGAAGGCCCCCTGGTGATATGACGCGCGAACCCCAATCAACGACGCAAACCCGGCGAGTTCGCACGCGCTGCAATCCCTTGTTCTTTAACAAATCAGGAACAATTTCAATAATTGCGCCCATTTGCCGATTGCCGCTAAAAGCAAGTTCGCGCAAACTTGCAGTACTTCGCAAAACAATCAACAGATTGCATAAGTGAAGCATCGCCCGACCTCACGGTCGGGCGCGGATTGAAACGACTACAGGGTGCAATTGAAGGCCACTAACGCATGCATCGCCCGACCTCACGGTCGGGCGCGGATTGAAACATCGTGTACTGCACGATATGGGCGGGTGGATTGCGAGCATCGCCCGACCTCACGGTCGGGCGCGGATTGAAACTACAAACCTTGTACCCAATGGGTTTGGGCAACATGCATCGCCCGACCTCACGGTCGGGCGCGGATTGAAACAAACATCGCGTCCCATAATGCATAATTTGCGAGTGGCGCGCATCGCCCGACCTCACGGTCGGGCGCGGATTGAAACTGTAATAATTGCCCCATGAAAACACTACCCGAATTGCATCGCCCGACCTCACGGTCGGGCGCGGATTGAAACTTGGTATAACCTCAGCGCCTCCAACAAGGGCTTGGGCATCGCCCGACCTCACGGTCGGGCGCGGATTGAAACGATCTGAAGCGGCGCTGGCGAGCGGATTTTGCATGCATCGCCCGACCTCACGGTCGGGCGCGGATTGAAACTGTCTCCGTGATGCTCAGGCTGTCCAGGTATGCGCGCGCATCGCCCGACCTCACGGTCGGGCGCGGATTGAAACCGTTTTTTGTTGGCGTGATACGGCACAAATGCATGCATCGCCCGACCTCACGGTCGGGCGCGGATTGAAACACTAATGCGGTAATAAACAATGTGAATTGCATTATGCATCGCCCGACCTCACGGTCGGGCGCGGATTGAAACAATCCAGGCGGTGAGCAGTTTTACAGTCATGGCGGGCATCGCCCGACCTCACGGTCGGGCGCGGATTGAAACGAGTACACCGCA
>JAYVLR010000299.1:0-3761 GCA_043759395.1 Thiobacillaceae bacterium | reverse complement strand
GCTGATCATGAGCAACTGTTACCACATCGTGATCATGGTGCAAGTGGTGGAATAAAAGCAGATGATAGTGATAATATTGGGCTCACACTCAATCAATTTGAACAAATCAACACTGTAACTGAAGCATCAATTGAAGCAACTGAAACATCACCTTTATTCATTCTTAATGGTCGTATGAATAACGTAGCTGTTAGAATATTGTTTGATTCTGGAGCGTCGACTAACTTTATTAGTTCGAAATTTCGTACTCGTCATGGAATTCAAACGACACCATTCACTAAACCTCAAGGTGTATCTTTAGGTGATGGTCATAAAGCATTCGCTACCTCTTGTGTGATGGGTGCAGCTATTCAATTATCTTCATTCAGTGACACTGTTAATTTCACTTGTTTTGATTTGCAGAATGGAGTGGATATCATTCTTGGTACACCATGGTTAAAGAAATGGAATCCGAAAATTAATTGGAAGAAACTGGAAATGAAAATTAAAGATGAAGATACTGGTAAAGTGATATATGTATTGAATGGAGATGTGTGTCAGCAGCCGATTAAAGATAATTATGAACAAATAATGAAGCAATTCAAGAATAATCGTAAATCTCCATTGCAATTTAATTTATTAACATCAACTGCTTTACATCGATCAATGAAGCGTGGCCAAGTTGAAGATTGTGTCATGGTGTATGTGAAGAGTGTTGATGATGTAGTGTCACAAATGTCTCTGAATAACATAGCTGCAGCTGCAACTGTTCCTTTAACTGAAAATGATATTGAAGCAAGAAAATTAATTGAAGAATTTAAAGATGTATTCCCTGAACAGTTACCAGCTGGTTTACCACCTACTCGTTCTGTTGATCATCATATTGAGTTGATGCCTGGTGCTATTCCACCTTCGAGACCTACATTTCGTATGAGTCAAAATGAATTAGATGAATTGAAGAAACAATTGCAAGAATTAATTAATGCAGGATTTATTCGACCTTCCAAATCACCATATGGAGCACCTGTATTATTCGTTAGAAAGAAAGATGGAACACAACGTATGTGTATTGATTATCGTGCATTGAATAATTTAACAATCAAGAATAAGTATCCATTACCCCGTATTGATGAATTAATGGATCGATTAAAAGGTGCAAAATATTTCACTAAGATTGATTTAAGAAGTGGTTATCATCAAGTGAGAATTCATCCTGCTGATATATGTAAAACTGCATTTCGTACTCGTTATGGTCATTATGAGTTCTTAGTGATGCCATTTGGTTTAACTAATGCACCTGCAACTTTTATGCACATGATGAATTCCATTCTGGTGGAACATTTAGATTCATTTGTTATTGTATTCTTAGATGATATTCTCATCTATAGTAAAACATTGGAGGAACATGTACAACATGTCAGTGAAGTGTTACAAATATTAAGAAACCATCAACTATATGCAAAGGAAAGTAAATGTGAATTCTTTAAAACTGAAGTGGAATTTCTGGGTCATATAGTTGGTAAAGATGGTGTAAAGATGATGGAAGAGAAATTGAAAGCTATTAGTGAATGGCCCACTCCCACTAATGTAGAACAGATTCGTTCATTCTTAGGTACAACTGGTTATTATCGTAAATTTGTACAAGATTATTCACGTATTGCATCTCCGTTAACTCACCTCTTACATCATGATGTGAAATGGGAATGGACCTCGTCACAACAAGAATCCTTTACAACATTGAAACAATGCATGTTACAACGTCCTATCTTAATTCTACCTGATGCTAATGTTCCATTTGTAGTGAATACTGATGCAAGTGGATATGCAATTGGTGCTGCACTTAGTCAAGATCAGGGTAATGGGCTACAACCAATTGCTTATCTATCCAAGAAAATGAGTGAAGCTGAAACAAGATATCCTGTGCATGAACAAGAATTATTAGCAATATTACATGCATTGAAAGAATGGAGACATTACTTACATGGTAATCCATTCACTGTGGTGGTGAAAACAGATCATAACTCTCTACAATATGTTCAATCACAACCGAATTTATCGAATAGACAAATCAGATGGATAGAATATTTACAACAGTTTGATATGAAAATTGAATATATGAAAGGAAAAGAAAATGTGGTAGCAGATGCATTATCAAGAAGAAGTGATCATAAAGAAAAGGAGAATGATGAAGAAAAGAAATTTAAATCAGAGTCATCATTGTCAACTGGAAATGAATTATTAAACTTACAGACTTCTTCGATTTCAATCTCACCAGTCAACTTGGACATAATTGGAAAATATGCTGCTGATGATAAATGTGTTGCACTACTTGCTAACCCTAATACTGAGCGTGATATATCTGTTAAGAATGGTTATCTGTATTATAAACGTACACGTGTTTATATTCCTAATGATGCTGCATTGAAGTTGTTAATCTTAACTGAATGTCATGATAATCCATTAGGTGGTCATTTAGGTGTTACTAAAACTATTCATCATATTAAACGTCACTTTTATTGGCCTAAAATGGATGAAGAGATCAAGAAATATGTGACAAGTTGCATTTCATGTCAACAAAATAAGCCATCTAGTCAAGTGCCAATGGGCTTGTTACAACCGCTTCCGATTCCAGATAGACCATGGAGCACTGTGACATTGGATTTCATCACACAATTGCCAATGTCAAGGAATGGTAAAGATGCAATTGTTGTATTTGTTGATAAAGATACTAAACAAATTCATTTGGAAGCTACTACTACTACTGTGACAGCTCCTACCACCGCTACTATCTTTTTCAACTCTGTTGTACGTTATCATGGTGTTCCCACCAATATCATCAGTGATCGTGATCCTAGATTCACATCACACTTTTGGACCAGTTTATGGAAATTATTAGGTACTCAATTGAAATTATCCACTGCATTTCATCCACAAACTGATGGACAAACAGAAAGAGCAAATAGAACAATTGAAGAGATGTTGAGAGCATATGTGAATGAAAAGCAAGATGATTGGGATATATGTTTAACAAGTATTGAAATTGCATATAATAACTCTGTTCATGCATCCACTAATGCTACCCCTTATTATTTGAATAGTGGTCAAGAGATTAATTTACCACTAAGTAAATTATTACCTGTTGCTGCACTTGTGAATGAAACTCCATCTGCTGTGGAACGAATTCAACAACTGCAACAAGACCTGGAGAAAGCAAAGAGATGTGTACAACAAGCACAACAAAGACAAATGAAATATGCTAATCAACATCGTAGAGATGTACAATTGAAAGTAGGTGATCAAGTGTTATTATCAACTGAAGATTTGAATATTGTAGATTCAACTCGAACAAGAAAATTAATTGCAAAATATATTGGACCATTCACAATTGTGAGAGTTGCTTCACCTACTGCTTACGAATTAGAATTACCTACCTCATTAAAAATTCATAATGTATTTCATATTAGTAAATTTAAAGTATATACTCCATCTGATGTCTCATTATTCCCATCTGTTCTTCGTCCTATCTTAAATGCTCGTCCTTTACCTGATCTGATGCCTGATGGTACACCTGAATATGAAGTAGAAGCAATTAGAGAGAAAAGAATAAGAAAATATGGGAGAGGTGAGAGAATTGAATATTTTATTAAATGGAAAGGTTATGCAGAATATGAAAAGACATGGGAGCCATTATCACATCTTAGTAATGCAAAACAATTGATTGATGAATATGAAGCTGATGCTGCAAATCGGCTATTACCATCCAATCGAAGATAAATATTAAA
>JAYVLR010000298.1:0-2775 GCA_043759395.1 Thiobacillaceae bacterium | reverse complement strand
AACCTGCGCCGCCACCATCAGCGAATTGAAGGGGATGCTCGGCGACCAGGCGTTTCCCCTGAAATGGCAAGAAACCTCCATGGATGACGGCAAACCCCTCGTGGTCAACATCGCTGAAAACAAGGGTGCGCTCTATCTGGAATTCACCAAAACCAGTGAAGGCCTGTGGGCCGAGAGCAGCGGCGTTATATGCAAAACAGGCACAGGGCTCGAAACCCGCTTCAGCGGCGATCAGATTCATCTGGGTCCCGCTGCCAACTGGGTATTACGCTACGCTTTGAAAAGGGGTGGCAAATTTACCCTGACCCAACTCGGGGCGGATCAGCTGCGTATCGCGACCAGTGGGTGGAGTGGGACGTTTTCTCCCAAAGCAAAGTAGCGTGTTCCAAAGACCCAATGGCAAGGAGCCCAACATTGCAGAAAATGGTTGGGATGGTAGACCCCGGCCCCATGACAGTCACGCAATCACGTCATTAGTCGGGTGGACTTCGACGCTCCACCGTGAAAAACCCGCGTAAACGTTGGCGCATTCCCGCCTTAGTAATTGGAGCGTCATACCTCACATCGATCACAGTGACCCCGTGCTGCAAACACAGTCGACGCTTCAATACATCTCGCTCCAACACTCGCGCATGCGCTTCTTCCCCTCCAAATACCGCGATTGGTCGATAGTGCTGCTCGCCCTGATGCTCAATGGCCAAGTTTAGCTCCGGCAAATAAATATCGATCCTCATTCGCCCTAACCATTCAGGCGACGCTTCCCGCAGGACACGCTGGTCAGGAAAGATGTCACGAATCACCCCGTAAAGGGCTGCTTCGCGCACCCATCGGCTCAACCCTAGCACATGCATTACCTCTGCCCTGGCCGTTACTTTGTCAACGCCACGATCGAACCGCACTTGGTCAACGAACGCCTCGAAGCACGTTTCAATACTAACGCCGTAGCGACGAATGGCTTCCTCCGAAGACAGACTCTTGGCGAGGCAAAGGTGGCAAATACCCTGTTCGTACGTGGCTTTTTTGAGCAAAGCAATAACAACTTCTGGCCACGACCTCGGTACATACTGCGACACCAACTCGGCAGCTTTAGTTAGCATGTGTGCATGAAATGGGCGGGCGCAACTGCAAAATCGTTGCGAACCAGTAAGTATGTGATCGTAAGACACCGCGTGATATCCAACCATATCGGGTCCTGGCGTGAAGTTCGCAATCAAAGGCTGTTGTAGCTCGCCTTCTGCGGCGAGCCGGTTTAGTACCTCTTGGAACACTCGACCCGGCACGTGCAGGTGGTTAATCCGGAATTCGTGGTTGGTCTGGCGTTTGAGAGGGGAAATTTTAGTCTGAACTTTGCGATGGACACCGGAACCATAGTCGATAGGGATCAGGTTGATGCCATTGGCTACGATCTGTAAATCCTTAATCTCATCCCCTGGGCGCGTGGCAAAGTGAACCTGGGTGTACCACGTCTCATACCCAGTTGAAGTGAGGGTAGGAAGAGCAGCATATTTGTCCTTAAAGTACATAGTGTGCAACCGAACGACGGGGAGCTTGACCAGCCGATCACCCAAACCCTCGCGGAATTTTTCGAAGATATGCGCTTCTAATGCTCGTTCTAGAGCAACCACGGGCGGCACACCCTCCGCTCGCAGATCCTGAACCATCGGCTGCACAAGATGCGTGCCGTTGAGCTTGACGGTAGTAGTCACGGCTAATGCGCTATGCGTCGCATCATAGTCGTCGGGCCACGAGAGATGTGCCTCTCCGGCATACCGGCCTCGATGGAGCCGAACACACCGTGTACCGCTACTATTCGATTCCAATAATCTCGTAGCCATTCAGCCTTGGCTAGTATCGTGCCTGTGTCTGTGTTGAGACGTTGGCAGACGAATTCAATAACCCTTTGCCCGGGGTCATCCAGAATTACCTTGCCCGCATAGATCGGCTCGCGCTGATATTCAGCATATCGCCGTAAATAGTGGACGAAATACCGTTGAGGTGAATCTTCAATAAGCCACTCCTCGAAGGGTTCGCTGTAGGTTTTCACATCGTCGATGATCTCCTGAGAAACCAAGGTGATCGGAGCCTTCGCATATTGGCTTTCCAGTTCCCAGGCTCTGGTGACGGCGGTGCCGTAAACAAAATCCTTTCCATGATGCGCGCCACCGCCGACTAAGCCGCCCCGGAGTAGAACGTCGTACTGCAAGAGATTGAATGTCAGAATGTCGATAGATTGAAAAATTTCCCGAAGACCCTCCGCTGTTCGTTCAGTTGAGACGACAATGCAGTCGGAGAAACACGTGAGACGCATACCGACTGACGGAATCTCGCACAACGTGTCTCGTACAAGGCCTAAAATCTCGCGCAGCCTTATTCGCTTCGCTGGGTCTCGCTCCGCGCTTACGACCTGCGTTTTGAATCCCAGCAAATCAAGGAAGGCGACATAACGATCTGTGTAGTCATCATCCGCTTCGAAGTTTACGCGCTGTAACACTGGCAAATCTCCCGAAGTTGAGCCGCCCAAGTCGGCAGATTGGCAATCATATCGCCTTCTGCGGCGAATCACGAGGACATGAGGGCATCATAAAAAGTTCGTAAGTAAGCACAACAGGACGTACTGAACTGACGCGTCAGTACACCGCAGCCACTGCGCTTCAGGATTGAACTGATCGGGCACATGCAGCTACACTCGGCGTTTCACGCCAGCCTCGATACCGTATGTCTATCATTCGTTCATTGCGCACCGGATTATTGACCGGATGCTTATCCGCGACGCTG
>JAYVLR010000297.1:0-7503 GCA_043759395.1 Thiobacillaceae bacterium | reverse complement strand
CCTTTGACTTCAGGTGCCAGTCCGACAAAGGCGTTGGCACTCACACGCCAGCCCTGGTTGCCTTGCGCTTCCTGCAGCAATGCGCGCGCGGATTCAACCAGTTGCTCGCGCTCCTTGATCCTCGGGTCGGCAGCCAGGCTCATTTCAACGGCCTGCGGCAGCGTGACTGTTTCCGCCAAAACCTGGCCTGCGCCAAGAACCAGCCCGGTTATAAGCAACGCGCGCGTAAGTTTACTGACCTTCATTTTGGTGCCCCTTCTTGTGCTTTTCCGTACAGAAACTGCCCGATCAAATTCTCCAGCACCACTGCCGACTGGGTGATTTTAATTCGATCCTTATCCCTCAATTTTACGCTATCGCCGCCGGCTTCGATGCCGATGTATTGTTCACCCAACAAACCCGAGGTCATGATCGCCGCCGATGTGTCTTTGGGAAAGGCGTAGCGCTTGTCGATTTTCAAGGTAACGACTGCCTCATAGGAAACATTATCAAAATTGATATTTGCGACCCGCCCAACCACAACACCCGCGCTTTTAACCGGCGCGCGCGCTTTGAGTCCACCGATATTATTGAAGGCGGCCTGAACTTCGTAGCTATCTGATGCATTGACGGCACTCATACTGCCCACCTTGAGCGCCAAAAAAAGCAGCGCACCAATGCCCGCAATTACAAATAATCCCACCCACAGGTCGAGTACAGTCTTGTTCATCTTTGCTATAAGCCCCGAAACATAAATGCGGTCAGCACAAAATCAAGCGCCAGCACCGCAAGACTTGAAGTCACCACCGTACGCGTAGTTGCACCGGACACCCCTTCAGCGGTCGGCGGCGCATCATAGCCTTCAAACAAGGCAATCGCAGTAATCGCGATGCCAAACACAACACTCTTGATCACTCCGTTCATGATGTCATGATCAAAATCCACTGCGGCCTGCATCTGCGACCAGAATGAACCTTCATCCACGCCAATCAGCAGCACGCCCACAAGATAGCCGCCCAGTATCCCCATCGCGGAAAAAAGTGCCGCCAACAAGGGCATGGAGATTATCCCGGCCCAGAATCGCGGTGCAACCACGCGCGCAATCGGGTCAACAGCCATCATCTCCATGGCGGAGAGCTGCTCGGTAGCCTTCATCAAGCCAATTTCAGCGGTAATGGCCGAACCCGCCCGGCTCGCAAACAACAGCCCCGCCAGAACCGGCCCCAACTCGCGCACCAGAGATAGCGCCACCAGCGAACCCAGCGCCGATTCGGAACCATAACGCTGTAAGGTTTCATAACCCTGCAAACCGAGCACCATGCCCACAAACAAGCCTGAAACCACAATAATAATGAGCGACAGCACGCCGCTGAAATAGATCTCGCGGATAGTCAGACCAAACCGGCTGAATGCCGCATCCGAACGCAACAATATCGTCAGAAAAAACCGGGTTGCAAAACCGATGCGCCACACCCCCTCCAGAGTGCGATTGCCGAGATTCTCAATCGTTGTTCTGAGCACGGGATACCGCCAACTTCAAATCATCGGCATAGGCTGATGCGGGATAATGGAATGGCACCGGACCGTCGGGTTCGCCATGCACAAACTGGTGTACAAACGGCAGGCCGGAGGCACGAATTTCGTCTGGCGTCCCTTCGGCCTCGATCACCCCTTCGGAAATGAAATAAACGTAATCCACAATTTTCAGCGACTCCTGGATATCGTGCGTCACCACCAATGAGGTCAAGCCCAAGGTGTCAGCCAGCTTGCGGATGAGTTGCCCGGTCACGCCCAGCGAGATGGGATCCAGCCCGGCAAAGGGCTCGTCATACATAATCAGCATCGGATCAAGCGCAATCGCGCGCGCCAGCGCCACACGGCGCGCCATTCCGCCCGACAGTTCTGCCGGCATCAACCCTGCCGCACCGCGCAGACCCACTGCATGCAGCTTCATCAAGACCAGGTCGCGAATCATGTCTTCCGGCAGATCGCTGTGCTCACGCAACTGAAACGCCACATTGTCGAACACAGTCATGTCGGTAAACAAGGCGCCAAACTGGAACAACATGCCCATTTTGCGGCGCAGCGCATAGAGTCCGGCGCGATCCAGATCGGCCACCGATTCGCCTGCCACCCTCACCGTTCCCTCGCCGGGTTTCAGTTGTCCGCCGATCAAGCGTAAAAGCGTTGTTTTTCCACAACCGCTATTGCCCATGATGGCAACTACCTGGCCACGTCGCGCCGTCAACTTGATGTTTTTTAGAATCGGGCGAGCGCCGTAGCCAAAAGCCAGGTTGTCAATTTCGACCAGATTTTCGTGTTTCAAGGCAGCGGACAAAGAATCAGGCCTGTTTCATAAATGAGCGGGCATTTTACCTAGGCACGCTGCGTACGCCTATTTTTTCTGGTCAAAGCCCCATCACCTGCAATAGCGCCGCTGTTTGTTCCAGCGTATCCAGGCGGCTTTCGCGGCTGATGATAAACAAGGGGGCAGCGCTATTCAGCCGGGAAGTGATTTGTCCAGCCAGCATCCGCATGTCGGGCTGACTGGGCAGCCATAGCACGTTCCGGTTGGCCCACGTTTGCGTCAACAGGAGCGCCCGGCCTGAAAATTTGGCTTCACATTGCGCCGCTGCACGCGGATCAGCCCCTATCTCCAGCAAAAAACGAAAGCCATCCTGGGTATCGTCAATCCACTGCTGGATGTGTGCATCGGAGGCTTGCTCCCAAAATTGGCTAGGGAGCAATACGACCCTGAAACGAGTGTTGTAAAAAGGCAATAACCAGTCGGCGGGGAGATCGGCGGGATAAAACTTTCCTGACCAGTCGTCATGCGCCCAACCCTGGGCTCCCAGGTAAGCCGCATACGTATCCGGCTCAGCGGCCATAACCAAAGCCAATAAAACTCAGACTCGGCGCCAACTTGTGCCGCCCGCTGCGTCTTCGAGGATCACCCCCGCAGCCGTCAGCGCATCACGAATACGATCCGATTCAGCAAAGTCACGCGCCAGGCGGCTTGCCTGGCGCGCGGCAATCAGCGCCTCGATTTCGATTTCCGCAATGCCGTCAGCCGATGTGCCTGCCTTCAGAAAAGCTTCGGCATCGCGCTGCAACAAACCCAGGGTTCCGGCCAGCAAACGCAACAAATTCGCCGCTTCAGCATTCCCCCGGTTTGCTTCGCCTGCCAGTTCAAACAGCACGGCAAGCGCAACCGGCGTATTGAAATCATCGTCCATCGCCGCCTTGAAAGATGCCGCCGGTGCCAGACTCCAATCGATGCCAGAAGTGAATGCATCGCAGCCACGCAAGGCCGTGTACAGCCGCGTCAAACTGGCACGCGCGTCGTCCAGATGGGCATCCGAGTAATTTAACTGGCTGCGATACTGGGCACGCAGGATGAAAAACCGCACCACCTCCGGATCGTATTTTTCCAATACTTCGCGAATGGTGAAAAAATTGCCCAGCGATTTAGACATTTTTTCGTTATCCACCCGCACAAAACCGTTATGCATCCAGTAATTGACGAACGTGCAGCCGTGCGCGCCTTCGGACTGGGCAATTTCATTTTCGTGATGCGGAAACTGCAAATCCTGTCCGCCGCCGTGAATATCGAAATGTTTGCCAAGCAACGCTTCACTCATCGCCGAGCATTCGATATGCCAGCCGGGTCGCCCCATCCCCCAAGGCGATTCCCAGGCGGGTTCGCCCGGTTTGGCCGCTTTCCACAGGACGAAATCGAGCGGGTCATGTTTAAACTTGTCCACCTCGACCCGTTCGCCTGCACGCAACTCATCCAGACTTTTGCCTGAAAGTTGTCCGTATCCGGCAAACCCGCGCACCCGGTAATACACGTCGCCATTGGCCGCAGCGTAGGCCAGATCCTTACACTCCAGTTGCCCGATCATCGCCAGCATCTGCGCAACATAGTGCGTCGCACGCGGTTCATGATTCGGTGGCAGCACCCCTAGCGCGCGTTCATCTTCATGCATGGCGGCAATGAAATGTTCAGCCAGCGTTGCAGGCAACTCGCCATTTTCTTCTGCACGCCTAATGATTTTGTCGTCAATGTCCGTAATGTTGCGTATGTACTCGACATCGTATCCGCTCGCGCGCAGCCAGCGCGTCACCATGTCAAAGACAACGAAAACACGGGCATGTCCCAGATGACAAAGGTCGTAAACCGTCATCCCGCAGACATACATGCGAACCCGCCCGGCTTGCAGCGGGATAAAGTCTTGCTTGGTGCGTGTGAGCGTATTGTGGATTTGCAGCATGGCGTGGAAACTAGGCTATCTTTATTGATAACGGTTTAGAAACTGTCTTAATGTGCTTGAAATTGCTAGAATCTGCGCTCTAGATATTTACGAATCGAGTTTATCACATGGCTCCATCACGCTTTTTAGCTGCTGTCTTGTCAAGTTTGGTTCTGCTGGCCGCGCCAGTGTCAGCCACAGAAGTTCAGGACATCAATCAGCAGTTCCGCAAAGGCGACCTGGCAGGTGCGCTTCAGCGCACCAATACTTACCTCACCAAAAACCCCAAAGACGCCCAGGCGCGGTTTCTCAAAGGCCTGATTCTTGCCGACCAGGGAAAAGCGAACGAGGCGATCCAGGTCTTTACCGCGCTGACCGAGGATTTCCCCGAATTACCCGAGCCCTACAACAATCTCGCCGTACTCTATGCGGCCCAGAATAAATACGACGCAGCTAAAAACGCCCTGGAAATGGCGATCCGCACGCACCCCAGCTATGCCACCGCCCACGAAAATCTCGGTGACATCTACGCCAAAATGGCCTCAATCGCTTATGACAAAGCGCTGCAACTGGACAATACCAACCCCTCAGCCCAAACCAAACTGGCGCTAATCAAGGACATTGTGGGCGGCCAGCCGCACCGTACCGCGCCGACCAAACCTGCCGTGGTCGCAACTGCGCCGTCCAAGTCTTCCGTGGCTGCGGTAGCGCCGGTTCCGGCTGCTGAAACAAAACCCGCCCGCATCACCAAGCCCGCCGCTCCCGAAAAACCCGCCGCCGACCCCGGCAGCGCAGAAGGCAGTGTCGCTTCCTGGGCACGCGCCTGGGCTAGCCGCGATGTTGATGCCTATCTGGCTTTCTACGCCAGCGACTTCAATACCCCTGACGGGCTTTCCCGCAGCAACTGGGAAGCCCTGCGCCGCGAGCGCATCACCAAACCCACGCGGATCGCGGTATCGATTTCAAAAATAAAAACAGCCCAGCCCAGCCCGGACAAGGCAACGGTCAACTTCAAGCAGGTTTACCAATCTGACCGCCTCAAATCCATCTCCAGCAAAACACTGGAACTCGCCCTGCATGACGGCAAATGGCAAATTGTGCGGGAGAGCACGCGCTAGTGTCGTGAACCGGAAATAACAGAACAAATGAAACAGATGGATTTTTTTCGCCAGACTAGACGCAGACCCGCCGCCGTATGGGGTATACGGCAATGGACTGCAATGACGCATAGCGAAAAAAAACGCTGTTTCATGTTTCGCTATTTCCGGTTCGCGACACCTATCCCCGTGTGGCCAATCGCGTCGCTCATCCTGTGTTTGTCGGTCGTTGCGCCTGCCACAATCGCAGGGATGGCGGATACCGATCAACTGCTGGCTAAAAGCCTGATCGATATCTCGCAAAGCCGTGTGGGTATGGCGCGCAGTGCAATAGACCAGCTGACCGCGAATCATCCGAATTTCCGACTGGCCCAGTTAATCAAGGGCGATCTATTGCTGGCGCGTGCGCATCCTCTGAGCACAATAGGCAACACGCACGATGCCAAAGGCGAACTGGAAGACTTGCGCCAGGAAGCGCGCCAGCGGGTACACGCCCTGGCGAATCCCTTGCCAGAAAATCAGGTGCCCTCCAATTTACTCAACCTTGGCGACGATTATCTGTACGCAATGGTGGTCGATGCCAGCCGCTCCCGGCTCTATGTTTTTGCCAATCGCGGCGGCCTGCCGGTGCGGGTTGCGGATTATTACGTCACCATCGGAAAAGCGGGCGCCAGTAAACAAAAAGAAGGCGATAACCGTACACCTGTCGGAATCTATCAAGTATCCGGATTCAAGGCCGGTAGCGAATTGGGAGATTTTTACGGCAATGGCGCGTTCACCCTGTCTTATCCTAACGAGTGGGACGTGCGCCAGGGACGCAGCGGCCACGGCATCTGGATACACGGCACGCCAAGCAACACCTATAGCCGCCCGCCCCGCGCCAGCGAAGGTTGCGTCGTGCTGTCCAACGAAGACCTGAAATCCTTGGGCGCCTATATCCAGAAGGGAAAAACGCCCGTCATCATTGCCGAAGAAATTGACTGGATCGATGTTGAAAAAATGACCTCGTACCGCAATGAACTCGCCGCCGCACTCGACCAATGGCGTACCGACTGGGAAAGCCTCAACACGCAAAAACTGCTGGAAAACTACAGCCCGCAGTACCGCAGTGAATCGCTGGATTACCGCCAGTTTGCAGACAACAAACAGCGCATCAATGCCAGCAAGGAATGGATAAAGATTGGCTTGTCAAAAGTCAGTCTGCTACTGTACCCCGAGCGCACCGGCCTTGCCGTCGTCAATTTCACTCAAAACTATAAAAGCAATAACGTCAGCGACCGCAGCCAGAAAAAACAATTCTGGAGCCGTGAAAACGGTCGCTGGAAAATCATCCACGAAACTCAAATTGAATAAGGATTCCCATGGTCAAACTGCACACTTCACTCGGCGAAATGACGCTTGAACTCGACAGCGAAAAGGCACCGAAAACAGTCGAAAACTTTCTGCAATACGTCAAAGACGGATTTTTTGACGGTACGATTTTCCACCGTGTCATCGACGGCTTCATGATTCAGGGCGGCGGTTTTGAGCCAGGCATGACGCAAAAACCAACCCGTGGCATGATCGAAAACGAAGCCGCCAACGGCTTGAAGAACGAAACCTACACACTTGCCATGGCACGCACGCCCAACCCCAATTCCGCAACCGCGCAATTTTTTATTAACGTCGCAAACAACAGCTTCCTCAACCACACCGCGCCCACACCGCAAGGTTATGGTTATGCCGTATTCGGAAAAGTGACTGGCGGCACCGACGTGATCGATAAAATGAAAAAGGTTCGCACCGGCAGCCGCGCCGGGCATCAGGACGTGCCGGTGGACGACATCCTCATTACCAAAGCCGAAATCATCTGACTTGCAGCGTCGATGAACGCGCGCACCTTGTTTGTAGCGGATGTGCATTTATGTGAATCACGTCCTGCCGCCACTGCGCGTTTTTTCTCATTCCTGACCCAGGCGGCTCAACAGGCATCCGCGCTCTACATTCTGGGTGACTTGTTTGAAGCCTGGGTCGGTGACGACGATCTCGAATCGCCTCTGCACCAGGCTGTCGCCCGATGCCTTGCCGATTTGAAGTCACATGGCGTGCAGATATTTTTCATGCACGGCAATCGCGACTTCATGCTGGCACGTCACTACGCAGCACTGTGCGGCATGCAGCTCTTGACCGACCCC
>JAYVLR010000296.1:0-6942 GCA_043759395.1 Thiobacillaceae bacterium | reverse complement strand
CGCACGCCACCGCCGAGCTTTTTGACGACCCTGGTTTGCGCTGCGCCCCCCACGCGCGACACCGACAGACCGGCGTTGATCGCGGGACGGATACCTGCGTTGAACAAGTCAGTCTCAAGGAAAATCTGGCCATCGGTAATCGAAATCACGTTGGTCGGCACGAATGCGGACACGTCGCCTGCTTGCGTTTCGATAATCGGCAGCGCGGTCAATGAACCGGTCTTGCCTTTGACTGCGCCGCCGGTAATTTTTTCAACGTACTCGGCATTGACGCGTGCGGCACGCTCAAGCAAACGCGAGTGCAGATAAAACACGTCGCCAGGGTAAGCCTCACGACCCGGCGGGCGGCGCAACAGCAGCGAAATCTGGCGATACGCCCAGGCCTGCTTGGTCAGGTCGTCATAAATAATCAGCGCATCTTCGCCCAGGTCGCGGAAATATTCGCCCATGGTGCAACCGGAATACGGGGCAATAAACTGCATCGCAGCGGCATCCGCCGCAGTCGCGGCAACGACGATGGTGTGATCCATCGCGCCATGCTCTTCAAGCTTGCGCACCACGTTAGCGACCGACGAAGCCTTCTGGCCAATCGCGACGTAAATACACTTAACGCCGGTGCCTTTCTGGTTGATGATTGCGTCAATCGCCACCGCAGTCTTGCCGGTCTGGCGGTCGCCAATGATGAGTTCACGTTGGCCGCGACCTACCGGCACCATCGCGTCAATTGCTTTCAAGCCGGTTTGCACCGGCTGATCCACCGACTTACGTTCAATCACGCCCGGCGCAATACGCTCGATCGGCATGGTTTTAGCGGCACTGATCGGGCCTTTGCCATCGATAGGTTGACCCAGCGCGTTGACCACGCGTCCCAGCATCCCGGTGCCGACCGGCACTTCGAGAATACGGCCAGTACATTTGGCAACGTCGCCTTCGGTAATGTGTTCGTAATCGCCCAGCACCACCACGCCAACCGAGTCGCGCTCAAGGTTCAGCGCCACGCCGAACGTATTCCCCGGCATCTCGACCATCTCGCCCGACATCACGTCAGACAGGCCGTGGATGCGGACGATACCGTCGGTGACGGAAACGATCGTGCCCTGGGTGCGCAGCTCGCTGGCAACACCGAAGTTTTCGATCTTGGCCTTGATCAGTTCACTGATTTCGCTTGGATTCAATTGCATTTTTTTCTCCGAACCTGAGGCTCCGATTAGTTAAAACTTAGCCCTGAAGCGCAAAAGACATGCGCTCCAACCGACCTTTGACCGAACCGTCGATCACCTGATCGCCCACTGCGATCACCGCACCACCGATCAGGCCGGGATCAACCGCCACACTGACATTCACCGCGCGCTTGAACTTGGCTTTAAGCCCCGCCACCAGATCATCAACCTGCGCCTGCGTCAGCGCCTGTGCGCTGGTAATCGTAGCTTCGATGACGCCTTCTGCAAGCGCTTTAAGCGTTTCGAATTGCGCTGCGATTTCCGGCAACACGGACAAGCGGCCGTTCTCAGCCAGCACCTTGACCAGATTCGATCCACGCTCACCCAAATCCGCGCCCGCCACATCAATCATCAGCGACGCGACGCGAGCCGACGCCACCGAAGGATCAGTAATCAGATTTGCTGCTTGCGGGTCAGACGCAACCATCGCCAGCGTTTGCAGGCGCTTTGACCATGCGGACAAATCGCCTTCACTACTCGCCATGCGGAACACCGCTTCGGCGTAGGGGCGAGCCAGCGTAGTCAGTTCGCTCATAATTTAAAGCTCTGCTTTCAACTGGCTCAGAAGATCCGCATGGGTTTGCGCATTGATTTCGCGGCGCAGAATTTTTTCTGCGCCAGACACGACAAGCAGCGCAACCTGCTCGCGCAAGCTTTCACGGGCGCGGTTGGTTTCCTGCGCGATATTGGCCTGCGCTGCTACCAGCTGACGTTCGCCTTCTTCCTTAGCGGCTGTCTTGGCTTCGTCCACCATTTGCGCAGCACGCTTTTCAGCCTGCGCGATCACATCGCTCGCCCGTGTCTTGGCATCGCGCATATTGTCGGCTGCCTGCTTGGCAGCCAGTTCCAGCGCGTGCTTGCCGCGATCTGCCGCCGCCAAACCATCGGCGATTTGTTTTTTACGCGTTTCGAGCGCGTTCATGATCGGCGGCCACACCATCTTCATGCAGAACCACACGAAGAAAATAAACGTGATGGACTGCCCAATCAAAGTTGCGTTGAAGTTCATATCCGCACCTTAAAGCTAGGGGTTAACGAGCCGGAGTCAAAAAAAGCGAGTAACCCGCCATTAACCGGCAACGGCAAACAGCACGTACATCGCCAGACCCACAGCAATCATCGGCACCGCATCAACCAGACCCATCACGATGAAGAACTGGGTACGCAGCATCGGGGTCAGCTCCGGCTGGCGCGCCACACCCTCGAGGAAACGACCGCCCAGAATGCCGATACCGACCGCCGCGCCCAGCGCACCCAGACCCATCATCAACGCACCTGCAATGAACAAGGTTGCTTGTACTTCAGTCATTTTGTTACTCCTGTGGTCAAAGATTAAAAAACAATACTAAAAACTACGAATGAATTAATGATGTTCCGCGTGCGCCATATCCAGATAAACAATGGTCAGCGTCATGAAGATGAACGCCTGCAAAGTAATAATCAGGATATGGAATACCGCCCACGCCCACTGCAATACGCCACCAAACAGCGCAAGAAGCAGATTGCCGCCGAACATCAGCGCAATCAGAATAAAGATCATTTCGCCCGCGTACATATTGCCGAATAGCCGCAGCGCCAACGAGATGGGCTTGGCGATCAGCCCCACGCCCTCAAGCAGCAGATTGACCGGAAACAGAAATTTTGGGAACGGTTGGAACGCCAATTCAGAAAAGAAGCCACCGGCACCCTTCATCTTCACGCTATAAAACAGCACCAGAAAGAAGATCGACAGCGACAAGCCGAAAGTGATATTGGGATCGGTCGACGGCACGACTTTCATGAACGGTATCCCCAGACTGGTCGCCGCATAGGGCAGCCAATCCACAGGCAACAAGTCCATGAAGTTCATCAGGAACACCCAGATGAACACGGTCATCGCCAGCGGCGCAACCATCGCGTTTTTGTGCGAGAAGGAGCCACGCACCGAACTGTCGATGAACTCGACCACCATCTCGACAAAGTTTTGCAAGCCTGACGGCACGCCGGTCGTCGCTTTTTTAGCCGCCATGCGGAAGATGAACAGAAACAGTACACCCAGGCCGACGGCAAACGCCATGCTGTCCAGGTTGATCGCCCAAAAGCCCATCGCCTTGGCTTCCGCAGCGGTATGTGCCACGCCCCACGTGCCGTCGACGTGTTGGCCGTACGTCAGGTTCTGGAGGTGATGCTTGATGTATTCGCTAGAGGTATGCGCTTCTGCAGACATATCAAACCATGCTTCATAAAGTGAATTTTGGATGCACGCTCGCCCAATCCGGTAAGCACCACATTCAAAACCCGCCTAAATTTTTGAACGATTATTTTTTTTATCTTGGTAAGTCAGCGCTGCCGCCAACCAGGCCGCCTGCGCCAAAACCAGCCCCGCCAGCAAAGGCAAGGGAGAGAGCTTCAGCACGCCAAACCCCAGCACCAGCATCAACACAACAGCGGCAAGACGCTCCAGTCCGGTGAGCACAAACACGCCAAACAACTTGCGACCGTCCCACTCGGGATGCCGAATGGCAGTGCGTTCCCGCCACACCATCAACAAACTCGCAATCAGCGCCACCGCCACACCGTAGAACAGCGCCAGTGCCGCTGCCCGCCCCGCAAAAACAAGACCGGACATCGCGAGAATCGGTGCCAGCCCCGCTTGCGTAAGCGCCACCCGTGTCGGACCCGTCAACATTAGCCCGGCATCATACCTGAATCAAGCCGGTCGATGCAAACTCGTGCAGGCACCATTTCACGGTGCAGGCGGACGCATTTTGCTTCGCCGCCTCCCACCAATCCGCGTACTTACGCATGGTGATACAGCTTGTGATACAAGCCGCCGCGCTTGATCAGCGCCTCGTGCGCGCCCGCTTCAACCACGCGTCCATTTTCAAATACCAGAATACGATCCGCTTGGCGCACGGCAGACAGCCGATGCGCGATGATGAGCGTAGTACGGCCATTGAGAAATCCGTTCAATGCCTGATGTAAACGGCGTTCGGTATCTGTGTCGAGCGCGGATGTCGCCTCATCCAGAATCACCACACGCGGGTCAGCCACAATCATCCGCGCAATCGCCAGGCGCTGGCGTTGCCCGCCCGACAGCCGCACGCCCTGCCGCCCGACCCGGGTGTCCAATCCGTCCGGCAGCGCCTCAATGATGTCTTTGAGCTGCGCAATCTCCAGCGCCTGCCACAGCGTCATATCATCTGCTTCGCGCCCGAGCGTAAGGTTGGCGCGCACGCTGTCGTTGAACAGTACGGGATGTTGCAGCACCACCCCGACGTGTTCACGCACCGCTTCCCAGCCGATTTCGGTAACAGGCACCTCGCCATAAAAAATCTGCCCGGATTTCACTGGATACAAACCCAGCAGTGCCTGCACCAGCGTGGATTTGCCCCCGCCCGACGCACCCACCAGCGCCACCTTCTCGCCCGCCGCCACGGCCAGGCTCACATCATCCAGCACCGTTTCGCCATCACTGTAGGCAAAGCTGACGTGCTGCAACTGAATCCCGACCGTATGCCCCGCCGCAAACGGATCACGCACCGCTACATGCTGAGGCTCACTGTGCAAGCCGAGCAGACCATTGATGCGCACCAACGCAGCGTTAGCCGCATACCAGGAATATTGCATCCCGACCAGATCCTGCACCGGCATCATCATGAACCAGAGGTAGCCGAACACCGCCAGCATTTCGCCCACGCTCAGGCTGGAATACACCACCATCAGCATCGCACCCGCGCGAAACGCGTCAAAGCCCGCCAGAAAAACAAAAAAGGAAATTCGGCTCATCGCATCTGACTTCCAGGCAAACGCGGCGGCATGTTGGCGAATATCGACGGCTTTACCAGCCACGCGCAGCAAGTAATGCTTCTCGCGATTCATCGCACGGATCTGCGTCAAGGCGTCGAGCGTTTCAGCCAGCGCGTCCTGAAACGTCTCAAACGCCCGGTTCTCATGCTTTTTCAGGTCTTTGACGCGCTTGGCAAGCCGGGCTGAAAACAGGATCACCACCGGATTCAGCAACAGAATGAACAGCGCCAATTGCCAATGCATCCAGAACAGCACCCCCGCCACGCCGACCAGCGTGAGCACAGCCACCACAAAACCCGAAACGGATGCGCCAAGAAAAGCATCAACCGCATTCAGATCGGTCACAAACAGCGAGGTCACGCGCCCCGAACCCACCGTCTCGAATTCCGACAAAGCAATACGCGACAAGCGCGACAACATCCGCGCACGAATGCGATAGACCACCTCTTTAGCGATCAGCGAAAAGGTACGGCCTTGCCACACGTTGAACAAAATGGCGGTCAAACGCAGCCCAACCGTCAACAGCAAGGCCACCCCGATAAAAAGTGTCGGCCCCAGCCAGGCCGACGGGAAAACCGCGCCGATCAAACCGACGAATTTGCCCGGGTGGTGCAGCAAAACTTCGTCCACCATCAGCGGCAGTAGCAGCGGAACCGGAACCGCCGCGAACACCGCCAACAACGCAATCAGATTCGCGCGCAGCAATGGCCGCCGGTGTTGTTTGATTTCCGCGCCGATTCCCGCCCAGTTGAGCAAGACAGGTGCCACAGATGAAGCAGGCGAAATCGTTGGGGTGTTCATCCGGCAAACAAAAAAAGTTATAGTGGCATCATACGTGACCGGAGTCCGCCATGTCCCTTAGCTCCCTCGAAACACAGTTCCAACGCATCGCCGATGAGTTGATCGCGCGCTGGCCCGGTTCCGAACTGGAACCCTATCTGGATCAATTGATTTACACCCCGCGCGACGGACGTCACGGCTTTCCGCCGGAGGTTATGAGCGACCTGCTGTTTCTGGCTGAAGTGCGCTGGTGGATGACACATGAAACGGGCGATGCAGCTTTTCCCCCCGATCAATTCAGCTTTGGTCTGCCGCCCAAAAACTAGGTAGCAGATCGTTCTTACTTGCCAATGCAGAATCTAACGAACAGGCGCGAAGCCGCGCCGTTTCTTGATTTGAAAAATTCCGCTTTCGATCATGGGAACAAATATGGGAACACAATTGGAAGTCACCCCGATTTTGCCCTAACTTTTAGCCGACACCACCGCTCACCCGCAAGTTAGCTTTTATCTACCTCTATGGCTTCGGTTTCCGGGGTCTTCCACCGCGCCTTCCATTGATGCGAGCCTGTTCTTTCCCCGCTTCGGTTTTCGGCCCGGTCGATAGTCCGCCGTGGAACTTGCATCGCCCGTTTGCGTAGATTGCCTTTTGCTTGCAGGGTGTCCCCGCCCTTGTCCTGGCTCCGCAGGTCATAGCGCTCAGGTCGTATGGCATCGCGGGAAAACTGGGCGGCGGATAGCAGTATCCCCGCAATCGCCATGCCTCACTTATCTCGTCAAAGGCGCGCCAATGCTCTCGGTATCGTTTACGCTTATCGTCGCTCATGGCGCTACCTTTTCTCCCGCACCTTGCCGTGATCTTGCTCTACCCATGGGGTTTGGTTGATCTTGTTACCTGCCATGCTCACCCCCTTTCAGTAAGCTGCGGCCAGCGTTCCCGGCCATGTCGCCTCTCTGGATCATCCGCCCCCGGCGCATAGCCCTCGCAGCGCCGGGCTAGGTCGCGGATCGGCTCATAGTCCCGATTCGCTACTATCTCGCCCCGCTTCGCCGCTTGGCATCGCAGGGCTATCAGGTTCGCGCATTGATCGCAGGTGCGCCGGTCATCGGTGAAAAGGTCAGGCTCGGGCGTCTCGCTCTCGCTGTTGATGTTT
>JAYVLR010000295.1:0-10244 GCA_043759395.1 Thiobacillaceae bacterium | reverse complement strand
CGATCCAGCGACAGCGCCGGGTCAGCCATTTCCTGCATTCGCTCATAGCCCACCTTTGCCAGCCACAGCTTGATCGGCTCGGCCTTGGGGCTGGGAACCGACTGCACCAGGCGCAGCAGGGTTTCGGCGGTGACGACATCGGTGAGGCGTTGCTTGCCGTCTTCGGCGGTCATTTTCAACTGGTAACAGTTTGTTACCAGTTGACTGCCTTCCTTATCCAGGCGGCTCTTCAGCACCTTCCAGTATTTTCTGGCGGTTTGATAGTCAACCGATTGCGTCAACACCTGAACAATGTCGATGACCGAAAACAGCCACGTCTCGGTCGCCTCGTCATACACGCGGCGGATGGCATGTTCTTCAAAGAGTGCGGGCTGAGGATTTGGATTCATGAAAAGCGAGTACCTTCCAGTGATTTAACGCGGTAGCCGACCGAGATAATGACATCAAGGTTGTAAAACTTCACAGGTTTGTCCGGATTAGCAATGTGCAAATTTTGCACATTGCTTTCTTCATACAACTCGCCCTCATTGAAGGCATTCCTAAGATGCTTGGTGATAACCGACCGCTCCCGCCCGAACAATTGGCTTATCTGCTCTTGGGATAACCATGGTTTCACCCTCCAGCCTGACCTCAGTGGCGATCGATCCATCGGCTGATTGATAAATGACGATAGGGGCAGCGGTATTTTCTGGGGTAGTCATGCTCTCGCCTCCTTTATTTACGCTGTTCGGGGTTCTGCTTATCAGTCATGGCTAAAGCATCTCATGCGGGCGCCTCGCATTCAGGCAACAAGCCCAATGCAGTCACGCGTTTAATCAAACGCTGGTCGAACGTCACCAGCGCCTGGCAGCGGCTCGCGCGTGCCAGGTGCAAGGCATCGGCAAAATCCAGACCCTGTTTGTATGCAGCTAACGCGGCCAGCACGGCGTGGCGGTCTTCGATCAATACATTATCGTAGCCGCACAAGGCGGACAGGGCGCGATGGATGTCTTTGCGCGGGAGTTCGTAAAAACCGCGCATAACCCATTCCAGTTCAAGCAGCACGGTGACGGAGACGAACACGCGCTGCTTCATCGCAGCAATAGCGGCGGGGCGTTGTTTGGCTGCTTCGGGGTCGTCGGGGTCGTCGACAAAAAAACGCGCGAGAACGTTGGTGTCGAGTGCTTTCACTTGGGCGATCTGCGCACCATGGCGGCGGCATCGAAGTCCTGCAGGCGGCGGGGTTTGCCGCGCGAGGGCGCCCGCAACATGCCTGCGCCAGATTCAATATCGCCGATTGTTGCGGGGGCGGAGACGATGAGACGCACCCCGTCGGACTCTTCCAGCACTTCGAGCCGCGTGCCTGCGGTGATGCCCAGCCGCCGCCGGATGTCGGCGGGCAAAACGACCTGGCCTTTTGAAGACAGCGTGACGGATGACATGGGAACTCCTTGCCTGGGAAACCGGGGATGACACAGTATAGAATGAAATGGCTTACCTTGTAAGCATTCAGCACTTGGCTTAGCCCGGCAAAAACATTTCCAGCAGATCGTTCAAGAAACGTTGCCCTTGTAGCGTCGGTTCGAGGCGCGCGGTGTCGGGCGTTAACAGACCCAGGGTGCGCGCCCGTTCGAGTACCGATGCGCAAACAATCAGCGGCAGGCCGGTGCGTTCTTCAAACAATTTTGCGTCTACGCCCTGGTTGAGTCGCAGGGCATTCATCATGAATTCGAAGGGCAGGTCGTTGCGGGTGAGCGTGCGGGTGTCGGCGATGTGGGTGCGCAGCGCGACCGCGTCCATGTATTGCTGCGGGTGTTTGGTGCGCATCTGCCGCAGGATGCGGTCATGAAAACTCAGTTTGGAATGCGCGCCTGCGCCGATGCCGAGGTAATCGCCGAATTGCCAGTAGTTAAGGTTGTGGCGGCTGGCGTGATTGGCGCGTGCGTAGGCCGAGGTTTCGTAGTGCTGCATCCCGGCTGTATTCAAGCGCGTTTCGATGGCGAGCTGCATGTCGGCGGCGAGGTCGTCGTCGGGCAGATTCGGCGGCGGGGTGTGGCCGAAGGGCGTGTTGGGCTCCAGCGTGAGGTGATAGCACGACAGATGCGGCGGATTGAAGCTGAGCGCGGTATCCACGTCGCGCAAGGCTTCGGCGAGCGTTTGCCCGGGTAATGCAAACATCAGATCGAGGTTAAAGGTGTCGAAGTGGGTGGCGGCAAGTTCTGCCGCGCGGTGCGCCTCGGTGTCGTCGTGGATGCGCCCGAGCGCTTTGAGATGGCGCGGGTTGAAGCTCTGGATGCCGAGCGAGACGCGGTTGATACCTGCTGCGCGAAAGCCTGCAAACTTGGCAGCCTCGACCGTGCCGGGGTTGGCTTCCAGAGTGATTTCGGCGCTCGGCAATAAAGGCGTGAGCGTGCGGACACCGGTGAGGATGCGGTCGATGCCGTCGGCGGAAAACAGGCTGGGGGTGCCGCCGCCGAAAAAGATGCTGTGGATTTTTCGCCCCCAGATGTCGGGCAGTGCGGATTCGAGATCACGCAGCAGCGCATCGATGTAGGCGGTTTCGGGCAGCGCGTCTTTCTGTCCATGCGAATTGAAGTCGCAGTAAGGGCACTTTTTAACGCACCACGGAATGTGGATGTAGAGCGACAGCGGCGGCGATACGGTAAGGCCACTGCCTGCGAAACGGATGACAGACTGAGTCAAGCGTGGTCAGCCAAGCCGTTTCAATTTATCGGCCAACTCGCGCAGCGCCTGGCCGCGATGCGATACCGCGTTCTTCGCATCGGCATCCATTTCGGCGCCGGTTTTACCCAACTCGGGGACGAGAAAATACGAGTCGTAGCCAAAGCCGCCGTCGCCGCGCGGGGTGTCGATGATTTCGCCAAACCAGCGTCCTTCGGCGATTACCGGCTCGGGGTCGTCGGCATAGCGCACCATCACCATCACGCAGTAATAATGTGCGCGGCGGTTGGCCTGGCCGGCAAGCGCGGCGATGAGTTTTTCGTTGTTGCGCGCGTCGGACTTGGGTTCGCCTGCGTAGCGCGCGGAGTACACGCCGGGCGCGCCGTTCAGCGCTTCGACGCAAATACCGGAATCGTCCGCGAGCGCGGGCAGGCCGGTGTGAGCGCTGGCGTGGCGCGCCTTGGCGAGGCAATTTTCGATGAAGGTGACGTAGGGCTCGGGACACTCCGGCACGCCAAAATCGGACTGCGGCGCGGCATTCATGTTGAGCGGTTCGAGGATGCAGGCGATCTCGCGCAGCTTGCCTGCGTTGCCGGAAGCGATGACGATTTTATTCATGTTTGGAAAACCTTTTCACCACAGAGACACAGAAGCACAGAGAAATAACAAATCGCTTAACCCGGTTTTCTCCGCGTCTCCGTGCCTCTGTGGTTAATTGTTTTTAGCTTTGCAGCGCGGCATTCTGCGCTGCGCTGATTTGGCGTATCCCTGCTGCGGCCAGGTCGATCAACTGGTCGAGTGTGGCGCGCGAAAACGGCTCGCCTTCAGCCGTGCCCTGCACTTCGACGATGCCGCCGGAACCGGTCATGACGACGTTCATGTCGGTGTCGCAATCGGAGTCTTCGGCATAATCGAGGTCGAGCACGATACCGCCCCGATACGCGCCGACGGACACAGCGGCGATGCTGTCAGTGAGCGGCGACTCGGCAAGCTTGCCACTGCGCACCAAGCCGCCGATGGCGTCGGCCACCGCAACATACGCGCCGCAAATGCTGGCGCAGCGCGTGCCGCCGTCGGCCTGAAGCACGTCGCAATCGAGTTGAATCGTGCGCTCGCCGAGCTTTTTCATATCGACCACAGCACGCAGGCTGCGCCCGATCAGGCGCTGGATTTCCTGGGTGCGCCCGGATTGTTTGCCGCGCGCGGCCTCGCGGTCGGTGCGGGTGTTGGTCGAGCGCGGCAACATGCCGTATTCCGCCGTCACCCAGCCTGCACCGGTGCCTTTGACGTGTGGCGGCACACGCTCAAGCACGCTGGCGGTACACAGCACTTTGGTATCGCCAAACGCCACCAGCACTGAGCCTTCAGCGTGTTTGGTAAAGCTGCGGGTAAACGACAGGGCGCGCAACGCATCGGGCGTGCGTCCGCTGGGGCGGGAAACGGCTTGAGTCATGGCGGCGTGGGTTAAAACGGAAAGGCGAAGTTTACCGCACTCGTCGAGTACAGCCGTTCTTCACACTGGGGAACTACTTGCTGGAAATGCGGTGGATCGCGTCCTGGATTTCGGCAATGGCGCGTTCGATTTCATCGTCCGTCACCATCGGTGCGCCGGGAATGGCGCGCGTGGTATTGATCTGGGTGGTGAAACCGTCGTCCGGCAACTCCATGGTTGAAATGGCATCGCTGCCTGGAATTTTTGCTTCGCCCCAGGTCATGGCGACGAGGCTCAGATTATCGCCGCGCTCTCCGCCACGGAATTCGGCATGATCCATCAGATGGCGCACGGCATCTTCCAGCGTATACGCATGCATGATAGCGGCAATTTCCTGGGCGTTGATCGACCCCCAGATGCCGTCCGTGCAGAGCAGCATGGTGTCGGCATCATGAATCGGAATCGGCACCGAACATTCCACCTGCGGAATCACATAACCGCCGAGGCAATTCGCGACTTTGTTGCGGTCCGGATGGCTGCCCGCTTCTTCTTCGGTGATGATGCCGTCACGCACCAGTTGCGCCACGGCTGTGTGATCTTCGGTACGCGAAACCGCGCCGCTGCCGGTCAAAAAATACAGCCGCGAATCGCCAACATGCGCCCAGTAAGCAAGATCATTCTGAATCACGGCAGCAACACAGGTGGTGTGGGGGATTTCGAGCAGGTCGTTGGCGACTGCGTAATCGTTGATGGCATAGTGCGCACGCGCCATCACGTCAGCCAGAAACCCCATCGGGTCGTCCAGCCCGGGCTTGGCTGTGATCTTGAATTGTTCTGTCAGCGTATTGACCGCGATTTGCGCCGCGATTTCGCCGTGCAGATGGCCACCCATGCCGTCGGCAACCACCATCAACAGCGTATCGCGGCTGTAAGAGTAAGCGACCCGGTCTTGATTGTTTTTACGTCCGCCCTGCCGGGATGCCTGATAGATGGTAAATTTCATGGCGCAAGTTTAAAACAAATCGCGGTTAAGCGTATGTTTCAAACTGCTTAATAGTGAGCGGCGCGGCCTCGTCATGGCACTGCGATCCATTAATATCTTTTGCAGGCCGAACACGCTTTGCGGGCGCTCCATGTAGTTGAGCTTGAGGCAGGCATCCACCGTTTCGAGAAGCTGGCTGGAATAGGCGCCGCGCCAGCTTACTGCGGCCGACACCAGCTTGTCGTTGAGCAAGCGCGCATCCGCAGCCTGCGGCGGAAAACCCGCCAGACAGGCGTAAATGCTGGCGCCCACGCTATAGATGTCGGTCCACGGCCCCAGCCGCTCGCGGTTATGGTATTGCTCGGGCGCGGCAAACCCCGGGGTATACATGGGTTGCAGCTTGCTTTCTTCCTGCGCCAGCGTCTGCCGCGCGGCACCAAAGTCAATCAGCACGGGCGAGCCGTCCAGCCGGATGTAAATATTGGACGGTTTGATATCCAGATGCAGAAGCTTGTGCGTATGCACGTCGCGCAAGCCGTTCAGCAGATGCGAAAAAACGCGCCGGATAAAACTTTCCTGGATATTTCCCCGGTTGGCCTGGATGTGCTGCTGCAGGGTTTTGCCGCGCTCAAAGCGCATGACCATGTAGACGGTGTCATTGGCGCGAAAAAAGTTGGTCACGCGCACGACGTTCGGATGGCTGATTTTGGCCAGCGCCCGGCCTTCTTCAAAAAAGCACTTCATGCCGTGACGGAAGATATTGTTATTTTCGTCCGAGTTCGCCTGCACTATGAGCGACCCTTCGGTACGCAGCACCAATGCCCCGGGCAGGTACTCCTTGATCGCCACAGGCTCGCCGTCAGTATCGCGCGCGAGATACACCAGGCTGAATCCGCCGCCGCCGATCTTGCGAACGATGCTGTACTCGTTCAGCCAGTAGCCGCTGGGTAATGCAAGATTGCTTGATTGAGTCGCCATCTACGAACGTCTATTATCTTTCTGTTACTGAGTTTTCTGTCACTAAAAAAGCGAGCCACACCATGATCAGCAGCATGACCGGCTTTGCCGCCCACACCGTAAGCATTGGCCAGGCCAGCCTGGCAATCGAGTTCAAAAGCGTCAATCAGCGCTATCTCGAAATCAGTTTTCGCCTGCCCGAAGAATTACGGCTGCTCGAATTCCCCATCCGCGATTTGGCCAGCAAACGTCTCGCCCGGGGCAAAGTCGAATGCCGCATCAATCTGACCGTCCAGCCCGCTGCGTCCCCTCATATCGGCCTGAATGGCTCAATTCTTGAGAACCTCTCGCTTTGGCAGACGCAAGTGCGGCAACACTTCGCCGATGCTGCGCCGCTTTCAACCGGTGAAATTCTACGCTGGCCGGGGCTGATTCAGGGGACGGATCCGGGCTTTGAGACCCTCTCCGCTGAAGTGCTGGCTGGCGCGGCCCACACGCTGAACGCGCTGGTTCAGTCCCGGCAGCGCGAGGGCGACAAACTCCGCCAGCATATTCTGGCGCGTCTGGCCGATGCAGAACTGCGCGTGACCGCGCTTCAAACCGACCTGCCCAGGCTTGCGCAGTCGCTGCGCGAGAAGCTGACCCAGCGCCTGCACGATGCGCTGGGAGAATCCGCCCCCGAACGGCTGTCACAGGAAGTCACCTTGTTTGCGCAAAAAATGGATATCGAAGAGGAGCTGGCGCGCCTCGCTACCCACTTTGCCGAAGTCAGGCGAGTACTGGAACAGGACGGGGTTGCAGGCAAGCGCCTGGATTTTTTGATGCAGGAATTGCACCGCGAAGCCAACACGCTTGGCGCAAAATCGGTTACTTTGGAAACCTCCAGCGTATCGCTGGACTTGAAGGTATTGATCGAACAAATGCGCGAGCAGGTTCACAATATCGAATGACTATTTTTGAATGAAAACGCAATGACAAACACAGCCCAAGGCATTCTCTATATCGTCAGTGCGCCCTCGGGCGCAGGCAAAACCAGTCTGGTCAAGGCGCTGCTAAAGGCAGATAGCGGCATCCGGCTCTCGGTTTCGTATACCACTCGCGCCGCGCGCCCGGGCGAGGCCGATGGCCGCGACTATCACTATGTCAGCCGCGAGCGGTTCGAAACCATGCTGGCCGCACAGGAATTTCTGGAAAGCGCCGAAGTCTACGGCAATTACTATGGCACCTCCCGATTGGGGATTGCCCGCGACCTCGGCGCAGGCCGGGATATTTTGCTGGAGATCGACTGGCAAGGCGCGGCACAGGTACGGCAACACTTTCCCGATGCCGTTTCCATTTTTATTTTGCCGCCCTCGTTCAACGCACTGCGCACCCGCCTGACGGGTCGCGGCCAGGACAGCGCCGAAATAATTGAACGACGCCTCGCTGCCGCCGCAGAAGATGTCAGCCACGCAGACGGCTTCGACTATATAATTGTTAACGACGACTTCGATGAGGCGCTGCTCGACCTCACCGCGATCGCTCGCAGCGTCCGTCTTACCGGCGGACGGCAAATCCGGCGACATCAGGCGCTTTTTGACGAATTCCGCCGGCTCTCGCACAGCACGCAACACTAAAGAGGTTTCTTATGGCTCGTATTACCGTTGATGACTGTATCGACAAAATCCCTAACCGTTTTGAACTGACACTCGCTGCAACCTATCGCGCGCGTCAGCTGGCACAAGGTTCTCTGCCGCAGGTAGAGTCGAAAAATAAGCCGGTTATTACCGCACTGCGCGAAATTGAAGCGGGAAAGGTGGGGCTTGAAATCCTCAACCGGGGCCGAACCTAAGTCTCCAACCGAGACACACCCGGCGCATGCTCCCGATGCGCCGGGGTCTTTTCACGACTTCGATGCCCTGCGCCCGGCACTCGCTTATCTGTCAGCAGACGAAGTCAATATTGTCCAGCAAGCTTACGAATTTAGCCGCAGCGCGCACGAAGGCCAATACCGCCAAAGCGGCGACCCCTACATTTCACATCCGCTGGCCGTCGCCGGCATCCTTGCCGAGTGGCATCTTGATGCCCAGACTTTAAGCGCGGCGCTGTTGCACGACGTGGTCGAGGACACGCCCGCCACGGCAACCGAAATCGCCAACCGCTTCGGCAAATCGGTCGCGTTGCTGGTGGACGGCGTGTCCAAACTCGACAGGCTGGCGTTCGAGTCCGAACAGCACGCACAGGCAGAAAATTTCCGCAAAATGCTGCTGGCGATGGCGAAGGATGTGCGCGTCATTCTGATCAAACTGGCGGACCGTCTGCATAACATGCACACCATGGCATCGATGCCCGCCGAAAAACGCAAGCGCATTGCCGACGAAACGCTCGATATTTACGCACCGATTGCCAACCGCCTGGGGCTGCACAAGGTCTATCAAGAACTGGAAGATTACGGCTTCCGCTATTACCACCCGAACCGCCATCAGGTTCTGGCCAAAGCCGTTAAAACTGCACGCGGCAACCGCCGCGAGCTGGTTGCAAAAATCAAAATCGCCATTCAGGAAAAACTCGCCCAATCCGGAATTGAAGCTGTGATCAGCGGGCGTGAAAAACATCTCTACAGCATCTATCGCAAGATGCAGGAAAAAAATCTGGCCTTTTCCGAGGTGTTCGATATTTACGGCTTTCGCGTAGAAGTGGCCGATCATCCGAGCTGCTATCTGGCGCTCGGCGCATTGCACAGCCTGTACAAACCCATCCCGGGCAAGTTCAAGGACTACATCGCCATACCCAAAGCCAACGGCTATCAATCGTTGCACTCGATTTTGTTCGGCCCCAACGGCACGCCTATCGAAGTGCAAATCCGCACCGCCGACATGAGCCGACTTGCCGAATCGGGCATTGCCTCACACTGGATGTATAAAACAGCCGATGTAGCCCTGAATGATGTGCAACAGCGCACGCACCGCTGGCTGCAATCCCTGCTTGAAATTCAGGCTGATCACGGCGACTCGCCGGAATTTCTTGAACACGTCAAAGTCGATCTGTTTCCCGACGAGGTCTATGTCTTCACGCCGAAAGGCAAAATCATGGCCATGCCGCGCGGCGCAACGGCGGTGGATTTTTCGTTTGCCGTACACACCGATGTGGGCAGTCACTGCGTCGCGGTCAAGATCAATCACGAGTTGATGCCGTTGCGCACCCAGCTCAGAAGCGGCGATCACGTCGAAATCATTACCACCGCAAATGCCAGCCCCAATGCGGCCTGGCTCAACTTTGTCGTCACTGGCAAAGCGCGCTCGCATATCCGCCAGTTCCTGCGTAATGCGCGAACAGAAGAAGCGTCCGCGCTAGGCGAACGCCTGTTCAACCAGGCGATGCTCGCGCTCAACCCTGATGTTCGCCCCGCCGATGCGTCGTTGTGGGAGCGCCTGCTTAAAGAGAACGGCATGCCCAACAAGCAGACCTTGTTCAGCGCCATGGGTTTAGGGCAAAAATTGCCGCTGGTGATTGCGCATCAGCTCCTGCATCTGCAAGGGGAAAAAACCGGCCAACCAGCACACCCTCACGCCATCGTGATTCGCGGTTCTGAAGGCATTGCAGTGGAGTTGGCGCAATGCTGCCACCCCATTCCCGGCGACCCGATTCTCGGTTTCATCCACAAAGATCGCGGCCTGATTATTCACACCCACGATTGTCCTGCGCTGCGCGCGTATCAAACCGATCCGGACAAATGGCTGGATGTGGAATGGGAGGCCGAGCCCGGACGCATGTTCGACGTGGCGGTCAAGGTCGTCGTCGGCAATCAGCGCGGCGTGCTGGCCAAAGTCGCGGCGGCGATTTCCGAACAGGGATCGAACATCGGCAACGTCGCAATGGAAGAAGAAGACGGCAGCCCGTACACCGTGCTGTATTTCACCCTGCAAGTGGAAAACCGCATGCACCTCGCACGCGTCATGCGCGGCCTGCGCGGCCTCGAAGACGTGGTGCGCATCTTCCGCGTCAAAGGCAAAAAAGACGGGCGCGCCAGCACGAACATCTAGGTAGGCACCCCTTTTAGCGATTCACCTTCGTCAACCCTCAGACAAACGATCAGCATATGACTCGAAGCATTATCCAGACCCCCGACGCACCTGCCGCCATCGGCACCTACTCCCAGGCCGTGCGCGTCGGTCAGACCGTTTATCTTTCCGGCCAGATCGGGCTTGACCCGGTTGCAATGCAACTGGTCGA
>JAYVLR010000294.1:0-3361 GCA_043759395.1 Thiobacillaceae bacterium | reverse complement strand
ACTAAAGCCCGTGATTGTACGGGATAACCCGGATAAAAGGCAAGCCAAACTTTAGACTAACTTGCAGCACCAGCCCGCACCCCGCACAATGCGGCACCTCCTACCCTCTCCACCATGAATCTTCTCAAAACCCTCGCTGCGGTCAGCAGCATGACCTTGCTCTCGCGCATTCTCGGCTTTGCGCGCGACACCGTAATCGCGCGTGCGTTTGGCGCGGGGCTTTACACCGATGCGTTTTTTGTGGCGTTCAAAATCCCCAATCTGTTGCGGCGGCTGTTTGCCGAGGGCGCGTTTTCACAGGCTTTTGTGCCGATCCTGGCCGAGTACAAAAACCGGCACGGGCAGGAAGCCACCAAAACGCTGGTGGATCAGGTCGCATCCGCCTTGACACTGGTTTTGGTTCTGGTCGCGCTGCTCGGCATTGTGGGCGCACCGTGGGTGGCATATGTCAGCGCGCCGGGGTTTATCGGCGAGCCAGACAAATTTGCCCTCACCATCACCCTGCTGCGCATTACTTTCCCCTACATTATTTTCATTTCGCTGGTCGCACTGGCTGCAGGCATTCTCAATACCTATAGCCGGTTTTCGGTGCCGGCTTTCGCGCCGGCGCTATTGAATGTGGCGATGATTATTGCTGCACTGTGGATGGCACCGTTCTTCAATCCGCCGGTGCTGGCACTGGGCTGGGGCGTGGCGCTGGGCGGGGTGTTGCAACTGGCGTGGATGCTGCCGCATCTGATGAAAATCGGCATGTTGCCGCGCCCGACTTTCAAGTTCAGCGACCCTGGCGTCAAACGCATTCTCACCTTGATGGCACCCGCTACGCTCGGCGTATCCGTGGCGCAAATCAGCCTGCTGATCAATACGATTTTTGCGTCTTTCCTGGCCACCGGCAGCGTCTCCTGGCTGTATTACGCAGACCGTTTGATGGAGTTTCCATCCGGCATGCTGGGTGCCGCGCTCGGCACCATCCTGCTGCCCAGTCTGGCCAAGCACTATGCCGACGACTCGCCGGATGAATATTCGCGCCTGCTCGACTGGGGGCTGCGGCTGACGCTGATGCTCGCGTTGCCCTCGGCGGCCGCGCTGGCGGTATTGGCCGTGCCACTGATCACCACGCTGTTTCATTATGGGCAGTTTCAGGCGCACGACGTATGGATGACACGCAATGCCTTGACGGCCTATAGCCTCGGCCTGCTGGGGATGATCCTGGTGAAGGTGCTCGCGCCCGGTTTCTATGCGCGGCAAAACATCCGCACCCCGGTCAAAATCGCGATTTTTACCCTGATCGCCACGCAACTGATGAACCTTGTTTTCATCGGCCCGTTCCAGCACGCGGGTTTGGCGCTGGCCATCGGGCTGGGCGCCTGTCTCAACGCGGGACTGTTGCTGCATCTGCTGCGCCGTCACGGCATCTACCAGCCGCAGCCTGGATGGTGGAGCTACATCCTGCGCGTGGTGCTGGCAACGGGATGCATGTCAGCGCTGCTGTGGTTTGTGATGGACGATGCCAACTGGTGGCTCGCCCAGCGCTTCAGCATGCGGCTGGTCAAACTTTCCATCCTGGTTGGCGCGGGCGCTGCGGTTTATTTCGGCGCATTGGGGCTGATGGGTTTCCGTCCGCACCAGTTCAGCCGCCGGGCTGCTGAATAAGCTCGAAGCAGAAAAGCGCTCGAATCAGCTAAAATCTCCGCTTTCCCCTGTGTTATCACACCGGATGCGCATCACCCACGGTTTTAATTCCCTGAACGAGCCTCACGCGGTCACCATCGGCAATTTCGATGGTCTGCACCTGGGGCATCAAGCCATGCTCGCGCGTTTGCAGGATGTTGCACGCGTGCGTGGCTTGCCGACCTGCGTGCTCAGTTTCGAGCCGCACCCGCGCGAATTTTTTGTCCCTGCCGACGCGCCCGCCCGTCTCTCCAGTCTGCGTGAAAAAGCCGAGCGCCTGCATCAGCTCGGCATCGACCGGCTGCATGTATTTCGCTTTAATCATGCGTTCGCAACCCTTCCGGCAGAACAGTTTATTCGGCAGGTATTAGTCAACACGCTGCACGCGCGCTATGTGCTGGTGGGCGATGATTTTCGTTACGGCGCCCGCCGCACAGGCGATTTCAAGCTGCTTGCGGCAAGCGGCCAGACACTCGGATTTGATACAGACGCGCTGCCTACTGTTGAACTGGCTGGCGAGCGCGCATCCTCCACTGGCGTACGCACGGCGCTCGCCGCAGGCGATCTTGCCCATGCGCGGCGCTTGCTGGGTCGCCCCTACAGCATTACCGGACGCGTCGTGCATGGCGACAAGCTGGGACGCAACATCGGCTTTCCTACGGCCAACATCCAGCTCAAGCACAATCGCCCGCCGCTGCTGGGTATTTTCGCGGTCGAAGTGAGCGGCATCGATGGCCGCGTGCTTCCCGGCGTCGCCAGCCTGGGCGTGCGTCCCACAGTCAAAAGCGCGGGGGCCGCGCCGGTTCTGGAAGCGCACTTGTTTGATTTCAACGCCGACATTTATAGCCAGCGCGTGCGCGTGGATTTTTTGCACAAGCTGCGCGACGAAGAAAAATATCCCGACCTGCAGAGCCTCATCGCCCAGATAGGCCGCGATGTGGATGATGCAAAAAGGTATCTGAAGCAGCACACTCTGAATCAACACACTCTGAATCAACACCATCTCTGAATCAACACCATGGCTGATTACAAAAACACCCTGAACCTCCCCGACACGCCTTTCCCGATGCGTGGCGATCTGGCTCGCCGCGAACCGGGCTGGGTCGCCGCCTGGCAGGAGAAGAAACGCTACGAGGCAATCCGCAAACTAGCCGCCGGTCGCCCCAAATTCATCCTCCACGACGGCCCGCCCTATGCCAACGGCGACATCCACATCGGCCATGCGGTGAACAAGATTCTGAAAGACATCATCGTCAAGGCCAAAACCCTGTCGGGCTTTGACGCACCTTATGTGCCGGGTTGGGACTGCCACGGCCTGCCGATTGAATTGCAGGTGGAAAAGACCCACGGTAAAAATATCGACCCGGCCAAATTTCGTGAGCTATGCCGCGAATACGCTGCCGTACAGATTGAGCGTCAAAAGGCCGACTTCATCCGCCTGGGCGTGCTGGGCGACTGGGATCATCCCTACCGCACGATGGACTTCCGGTTTGAAGCCGACATCATGCGCGAACTGGGTCGCGTCATGCAGGCGGGTTTTCTGTATCAGGGCGCGAAGCCGGTGCATTGGTGCGTGGACTGCGGCTCATCTCTGGCCGAAGCCGAAGTCGAATACGAAGATAAAAACTCGCCCGCAATTGATGTGGGATTCCCGGCGGCTGACCCGGCTGCTTTCGCCGCGCGCTTTGGC
>JAYVLR010000293.1:0-14393 GCA_043759395.1 Thiobacillaceae bacterium | reverse complement strand
AACGCCACGAATTTCTGGAAGCGCCGCAAAAAATCCTGCGCTTCATGTCGATGACGGGCGGCTAAGCAGCCGATCAACTCCGCTGGCGATAACGAAATATCAGCCCGCCCGAGTCCGCCGGATGCAGGCTGAGCGTGCCGCCCAACTGCTGCGCAGCGGCATGGGCAATCGCAAGCCCCAGGCCGCTGCCCTCGCCGCGCGCACCCGGCATCCGGTAAAACGCTTCGAACACACGCTCACGCTCAGCATTGGCAATGCCCGGCCCGGTATCTTCAACTTCAAGTGTTGCCGCGTTCCCATCCGCGCGTAAGCGCACATCAACCCGCCCGCCGTCTGGCGTGTAACGCACTGCGTTGTCTACCGCATTGCGCAGCAGGGCATACAAGGCTTCTGGCGACCCGGGCAAAGTAATTGAGGGCAATGCCGTCATCCCCAGGTCAATATTTCGCGCCTCGGCCAAGGGATAAAGATCACCCACCACCCGGCGCATGACACTTTCGACATCAATGGATTGTTTGCCGACAAACGGGGCGTTTTGCTGGCGCGCCAGCGACAATAACTGCTCCAGCAATTGCACGCTGCGCGCAAGCCCCGCCTGCAACGGCTTCAGGCGGATACGCATATCCTCAGGTGAATGTGCCTGCTCCAGATTCTGGGCTTGCAGTGTCAGCGCGGCCAGCGGCGTACGCAGTTCGTGCGCGGCATCGGCGATAAAGCGGCGTTGCTGGTTGAGCGCAGTATCCAGCCGCAGCAGCAAGGCGTTGATCGATGCGATGAACGGTGCAATTTCTATCGCCAGCCCCGTGTCCGGCAACGTGCCCAGATTGAATTCGTCGCGCGCATCCAGGCTCGCTGCAAGCGCCACCACCGGACGAAAGTTCGCCCGTACCGTCCACGCCACCGCCAATAGCAACAAGGGAATCAGCCCCAAAATGGGCAGCAGCGTACGCAACGCACTGCCTTGTGCTGCTTCGTCGCGCCAGGCCGTACGCTGCGCCACCGCCACCCCGCCCTGGCGCGTGCGTGTGACCAGTACGCGCCATCCTTCGCCATGATGCTGCAAGGTATGGAAGCCCGGCGACAACGTGGCAGGAAAAATACTCTGCGTCAGCCCCTGAATCAGCAGATGCGCTTCCGCATCAATATCGGCATTGGCCGGTGCGGACGCATCCAGATTGATCGCGCGGCTAGCGCGCAGCACTGCCGCCACTTGTGCTAATTGTTGATCCTGCATTTCGTGCGCTTCATCCAGCGCCCACAGATACGACACCGCAGCTGCGGTCAGGCCTGCCAGCACAATCGCCGCCACCAGCCAGCGCGCCAGCCGGGTTTGCAAAGACCAGTTCATTTAACCTGGAAACCTCGGTTGGACGCGCCCGATGGTGCGTTTGGACGAGTGCCTGCCGCGAAGCAACGAGGCAGCAGGCCGGAGCCTGCAACGAGGCGCGACAACGGCAGGCGCGCGGCCAGACGTGCCAGCGGGCGCGTAGCGATGCCACCCAGAAGGTGAACCAGAACGGAGGGTAGAAAATGTAGTATTCATACAACTTTCATCGTAATGGGAAGCGGTCAACTGAGGTTTCCAGGTTTGTTGACCATCCAGCCTGCACCGCGCACATTCTTGATACTGGCCGCGCCCAGCTTGCGGCGCACGCCGTGGATGATGACCTCGACCGCATTGCTTTCGATTTCATCGCTCCAGCCGTAGATGCGCTGCTCCAGTTCTGCCCGCGACAGGATCGCGCCAGGGCGCTGCAACAGCGCTTGCAACAGCGCAAATTCGCGCGCGCTAAGCGCATGAGACAGTCCTTCGCAGCGCACTTCATGCGTCGCCAGATCAAGCGCCAGCGTGCCATTGCTCAACACCGGCACCGCTGACCCAGCATGGCGGCGTAATACCGCGCGCATCCGCGCCAGCAATTCCGCAATATCGAACGGTTTGACCAGATAATCGTCCGCACCCACATCCAGTCCGGCGACACGGCTTTCAAGGCTGTCGCGCGCAGTCAGAATCAATACCGGAACCGGGTTATTGCGCAGGCGAATCTGGCGCAATACGTCCAGCCCGTCTTGTCCAGGCAAGCCCAAATCCAGCAGCAGCATTTCGTGCTCGTGTGTTGCCAGTGCCGCCAGCGCCATCTGCCCGTCGGTTGCCCAGTCCACCGCATACGCCGCGTCCTGCAACGCCTGTACCACAGCTGCACCGATCATGCGGTCGTCTTCTACCAGCAGAATGCGCATAACTACGCTTTCACCCAGCCGCGCACAATCAGCGGCGCGAATGCGCGGTGATACAGCGTCAGACCTGCACGTAACAATGGCGAGATTAACCAGCAGGCACGAAACGCCGCCCAGTACGCCGCGAGCGCACCCACGCCTGCCGCAGCCAGCATATCAAGCGGGAAATGTACGCCCAGATAAATCCGCGCCCATGCGACGGGCAGTCCCAGCAAGGCACACATTGCCCCCATGCGCCGCGTTGCAGGTGCCAGCCACAAGCTGAAGGCCGCAGCCCAGATGAGCGTCAAATGATCGCTGGGAAAAGAACTGTCCGGCGCATGGGCAAGAAACGTGTGGCCTAACGGCAGCATGAACGGACGCGGATGCACATAGACCAGCCCGATCAACTGGTTCATGCCCATGCCGACTAGCCCGGCAATCGCTGCCGCCAGCAGCGCGGTACGCGTTTCATCATCGCTGTGCAGCCAGCCCCACACCAGTCCGGCGGGTAAAAACCAGACAAGATACCCGGCCAGTCCGCGTGCCAAAAAAACCATCATCGGGAGCGGGTGAGCCGATGCGTTCAACCAGAGAAATGCGGTTTCATTCCAGCTTTCCATCTCGCCTCCTCACTCCTGTACGCGCGCCGGCTGGCGATAGCTCGTGTACGCCACCCAGCCCAAAATGCTGGTCAAAAAAATCGCACTGGTCACGACGGTGCCCAAACCCAGCCCGCCGTTAACTGCGGGTTGCGCGAGCAGGTCGCCGAGCGACGCGCCGAGTGGCCGCGTCAGGATATACGCGAGCCAGAACGCCAGCACCGCGTCGAGCTTGAAGCGATAGTAAGCCAGCGTGACGACGGCGATCATGCTGCCAAACAGCAGCGCCGATTTGGCGTAACCCAGCGCCAGTCCCTCGGCGGTGAGATCACCCGCTGCCGTGCCCAGGGCAAAGGTGAAGAGAATCGCCGCCCAGTAAAACAGTTCGCGCCGGGTAGTGAAAATCGTATGAATTGACAAGGTCTTTTCGCGCGCATACCAGGCCACAAATGTGATGACCAGAGCCAGGCTGAATAGCGCAGTCGTCACGTTGAGCGACACGCCGAAATTATCCACCAGGTTGTCAGTAATGAGCGTGCCAACAATGCTGATGAGTACGACGTTAATCCAGTACAGCGAAGGCACGTATTGTCTGGCGCGCAATTGCAGCAACAAGGTTGCTACCAGCAATCCACCCATCACATAGGACGTGTTCGTCAGACCCAGCTTGAGGTCGAAGGAAAGAAAGTCGGCGGCTGTTTCGCCGACAGTGGTCGCCATAATCTTGACGATCCAGAAGAACAATGTGACTTCAGGCACCTTGTTAAGCATGCGCGAAAGGGTGTCGGATTGTTGCATGAGGTTTCCCCTTTAATGGTGGGTGTCAGGCTCGGTGATTGCCGGGAACGACGAAGCAGAATGCACCGGCATCCTGCTTCGTCTGGCAAGCTCCGTTAAAGTTTAATCGGCCTTGTCGTGATCGTCGTCATGATCGGTGCGGTCTTCAGTAGCGGCAATCACCGCACCGCTCATGGCATCAACTTTGACATCCATCACCTTACTACCCGCCACGATCTCTACGTCAAACACGGCTTTGCCCTGGCTATGCTCGAACTCGGCGCGCGTGCTGCGGCCTGGCGTATGGCGTTCGGCTGCGGCAACGGCTTCGGTCAACGAAATTTTGGCTTGCTGCACGCCGCGTGCGTCGTTCTCATCGCCGTGTTTGTTGTTGCCGGCCAGGGCAAAAGAACCCGCCGCAATCGCGGCGGCAGCCATAAAAGTAATAATGACACTACGTGTAGACATGATGCGCTCCTTGAAAAAATCACGCGAATGGCCGCGTGAGACGAACAATAGTGCGCAACACTTAGGTGGAAATTAGCTGCGGCGAAAACGCGACCGTATCCAGTGATCGACTGACAACTTGCCAGGCCCCGACAGCACCAACGGGATCAACATCACCAGATACATCAGCGGCAATTTATAGCCATTGTCGCAGACGTTAAAACCATTACCCGCGTGGACGGCGTACCATGCCACCCCATCCAGAATCAGCAGGGAAAACGCCCAGAAGCGCGTGCCCAGACCCATCACCAGCATGGCGGCACCGATCAACTCGATCCAGGTCGAGAGAAACCAGCTGATATCGACCGGAACAATACTGAACGGAAACGGAAACTGCCCCTGAATATCGGCAAACCAGTTGGCACCGTGAAACTTTTCCAGCCCCGATTCCCCGAATTCAAACGCCAGCAATAAGCGCAACCCCAACATGCCAAACCAACTTCCGATGCTGTCCATAAAAGGTAATCCACGCGCGGTGCAGTGTGTGATGCGGGTCATGGGTCTCTCCGTGAATGATATAAGTGTCCCTATAGTCGGCGGGGTTGGCCTGGCCTTACAAAATCGTAAAATCCTGGCATGAAAACACTTGAATCCCTGCGCTTCGACAACGGGTTTGCCGCTTTGTCCGAATCCTATTATTCGCGCGTCTGCCCGACACCGGTACCTAATCCTTATCTGGTGGCATACAGCCCCGACGCGCTCGCCCTGCTGGAGCTGGATGAAAGCGAGGTGGCGCGCCCTGAGTTTATCGACACTTTTGCCGGCAATCATTTGCTGCCCGGAATGGACGCATTGGCCGCGCTGTACGCGGGTCATCAGTTCGGCCATTTTGTCCCGCAACTGGGCGACGGGCGGGCGATTTTGCTCGGCGAAGTCAAAACTGACAACGGTGCGGGCTGGGAAGTGCAGATCAAGGGCGGCGGCCGCACGCCTTATTCGCGCGGCGGCGACGGGCGCGCAGTGCTGCGCTCCAGCATCCGCGAATATCTGTGCTCGGAGGCGATGCACGCGCTCGGCATTCCCACCACGCGCGCGCTCGCGATTGTCGGCAGCGACAAACCGGTGTATCGCGAGGACGAAGAAACCGCAGCGGTCGTCACGCGGCTGGCGCCGAGCTTTGTGCGCTTTGGTTCATTCGAAGTGTTTTACTACCGCAACCAGATCGAACCGATCCGCCAACTGGCCGACTATGTCATTGCCCGCTATTACCCCGAGTTGAGCACGCTCGCCGATCCCTACCCGGAATTTTTGCACCAAGTCACGCTGCGCACGGCGGGCCTGATGGCGCAGTGGCAAGCCGCCGGCTTTTCGCATGGCGTGATGAATACCGACAACATGTCGATCCTTGGACTCACGCTGGATTACGGCCCGTTCGGCTTTCTCGATGCCTTTGACCCGGGCTATATCTGCAACCATTCCGACACGGCGGGTCGCTATGCGTTTGACCAGCAGCCCGATGTCGCGGCGTGGAATCTCACCAAGCTGGCGCAATCGCTGGTGCCGCTGATGTCGGTCGAAGCCGCGTCCGCCGCCATCGCCGACTATCCGCAAGCATTCGGCACCCGCTACCTCGAACGCATGGCCGCAAAATTCGGTCTGGCGCCCGGCAGCGATGCCGCCAATCTGGTATTGAGTGCGGTGCAACTGCTAGGCAAGAACCGCGTCGATTACACGATATTCATGCGCGGCCTGTGCGATTTTGACAGTCGTAACGGCGCACTGAACACCCCGCTGCGCGATCACTTCACCGACCGCACAGCGTTCGACGCGTGGGCTCTGCAATATGCTTCGGCCTTGCGCACGCAGGCTTTGCCGGACTCCAAACGCCGCCTCGCCATGCGGCGAGTCAATCCGAAATACATCCTGCGCAACCATCTGGCCGAAGTCGCGATCCGTCGTGCGGCGGATCAGCGCGATTACAGCGAAATCCAGCGCCTGCACACCCTGCTCGCCAAACCCTACGACGAACAGCCGGAATTTGAAGCCTATGCCGGGGCACCGCCAGACTGGGCGAAGCAAATCGAGGTAAGCTGCTCGTCGTGAACCCAATTTCAATTCTTTCCAGCATATGTGTTTTTGCCCTGCTCGCCGCGTGCAGCGGCCAGGCCATCCAGAGAAAAGACGGCAGCAATACTGCACGCACTTTCAGCATCAGAGAACTGGCCAAAGGTGATATCGACAACGTCGTTGAAACGCACCAGCAGGAAATGATTGCCAGCCTCAAGACACTGACGCTCAAGCTCTACCGGCGCAATCCGCAGGAGTGGCGCAAGGGCGGCTTCGACTCGGCTGAAAGCGCCGCCGATGCGGTCTATAAACCGCTGTTCCACTGGCAGCTTGCTCCCAAATCCGACTGGCAAACCAGCATCCTCAACGCCTGGCGCGAAGACTTCGTCGGCGACCGGGTGCAAGCGCTGATGAACGGCCTGCTGGTCATGAGTATGGCCGCCTACAACCATCAAACCGAGTTTTACCTGCTATCCGAACTCGACGCACAGAAACTCTATAACAGCGCGCGCAACCTTGAAGCTGTGGTGTGGAAGCTGTCCAACGCCAAAAATGCGCACGGCGAACTTTTTTTGTTATCCAATGGCGCAGATGCCAATGGCATCGCCAACCTGAGTTTTGAACGCGAGTTCGGCAAGCTCATCGGCATTCAGGACACGCTGGCTAAAATCATCGAAGACAAAAGCAATCGCGCGATCCGTTTTGGCCTGGTGAATGCAACGACCATGATCTTTCTGCCGATCTGAAATGAGTACAGATCACCCCCATAAAAGGGAGGCCGTGGTTGAACAACCACGCTCCGCCACGCTCAGCCGCGACCAGTGGGGATGGGAGTTTCTGCGGCGCAATCCTCAGTACCAGGCGGATTACCAGCAATTCATCACGATCTGGCTGGCGCTGGAAACCGATTATGGCGCACCGCCCAATCGTGATTTTCAGCGCTGGAAACGGGATGCGCGCGCCTATGGCCCGTTGCCAGGAGCCAGCGTGGGAGATCAGCCTGGCGCAGCTGCGGGTGATCTCTGTGTCGGCGAAGACGAGCGTGTACTTCTGGAATGCTGGATGGGCGCGAAATGGGGTTTCAATAAATTCCCGCTCGACCCACATCGCATCCAGCCGCCCTCACCCGAGGAGTTGGGCTGGCGCACGCTGCCCGTCCGGCCTGCGCGTGACACCGAAGAAACTTACCGTCTGGATATTGCGTTTGACCTGTCGCTGCCACTGCCACCCCAACTTGATGCGGCCAAATTTCGCCTGGCAAGCCGGGTTGCAGAATTGCGCCGGGCCGGACACGCAGCCCCACACAACGCGACCAATCAGCGCGACTATTGGACGCAACTCATCGGGGCACTGGATGCACCCGTTTCAGCCCCGGAAACCTTGCTCGCCGCAGCGCAGAAAATGGCCGAAAATGGCTACCGGGACATCTTGCGTCTGGCGGAATAAACCAGTCAAATCGCTATCCGCGCCCCGCATCCATCGCTTTCAGCAAATCGCGCTCAAGCGGTCTGGGTTCATCGCACAGGATGCTCGCCAGGGTTTCCCCCAACAGCCCCGCCCACACTACGCCGCGCGACGCGTAGCCGACCGCCACAAACAGATTGGGCTGGTTCGGAACCGCCCCCAGCAGCGGAAAACGATCCGGCATAACCGCACGGATCGACACGCGCCCCCGCATATCGCCTGCCACCACGCCCGGCAGAATCGCTTCCAGCCGTTTGCGGTTTTCGGCATCGCCCTGACTGCTGGCAAGCAGCGCCGCCATTGGGTCGGCATCGTATTCATAGGTCGCGCCGACCACAAAATTTCCATCGGGACTCGGGCTGACATAGCCTTCGCGCGCAATCACCCGCTTGATGTGTGGCAACGTCTCGCCCGGCACAATATTGATTTGCCCGCGCACGCCCTGAAGTTTTTCAAGCGGCAATAGATGCACTGCATCATAGGCATTAGCCACGATCACGGCATCGGCCTCGATCAGGTTCTCACCGTCGGCATCGAGCAAGCGCCAGCCGTCTGCATGTGCCTGCATCGCATCTACCCGGCAGTGGTAGCGGGCATGAATCGATGGATGCGCCAGCCATGCCCGGCACAGGCTGGCAGGCACAATCCAGCCACCGTCCGGATAAAACACCGCAGCTTCTGCCAAGGGCCAGTTAGCTAATTGCGAGGCTTCGCCTGCTTCGACCCAGCGCGCAAAATTTTCCGGTGCGGCGTTATCAGCCAGCGTCTGCCCCAGATGCTGTGCGTGTGCAGCGTCTTTTGCGCACTGCACAACCCCGCAACGCGACCAGACAATCAAATCGCCAAGCGACTTCCACACATGCAGGCTGTATTGATAAGCTGCACGCGTCAGTCGGCTTGCCTGGTTATCGTCGCGCGAAGGCAGAGGCCGAAACACCGCCACAGGATTGCCGGACGCAGCTTGTGCCGGTGCTGCGGCCTGCTCCAGCACGCTGACTCGTATCCCGCGCTGCGCCAGCGCGTGAGCCACTGCGCAGCCCGCAACGCCCGCGCCAATAACGGCGACATGGCGCGGCTGGGCGCGGCGCGGCTTTACGGAAGGCGCTGGCTGATCATCAAACCGGGCAGACAAACAATCCCGTTTATGTCCGAAGCCCTCGCGCTTTTCGCACGCAAAGCCCGCCTCTGCCAGTCCTGCGCGCACGCTTGCAGCAACGGTATAGCTCGCCAGTCGCGCGCCGGATTTCGCCACGCGTGCCAGTTGGCGAAACAGCGCGGGCTGCCACATATCGGCATTGCGGTCGGGTGCAAAACCATCCAGATAAATCGCATCAACCGTCGCTTCCAGTTGCGACAGGCAGTCTGTTGCATCGCCCAGCATCAAGGTCAGAATGACCCGGCCATCGTCGAACGCAATGCGATGAAACCCCGGCGTAAGCATCGGCCAGTGGGCGATCAGTTCCTGTGACTGGGCGGAAAATCCGGGCCAGGCAGCGTGCAGGCTGGCCAGATCGTTCGCCGGGAAGGGATGTTTTTCGACTGACAGAAAATGCAGGCGCTTCGAACGCGCCGGGTCGTCCCTCCAGGCAGCCCAAGTCGCAAGAAAATTCAGCCCGGCACCAAAACCGGTTTCCAGAACGACAAAGTTCGCCCGCTCTGACCACGCTTGCGGCAGGCCGCAGCCTTGAAGAAAAACATGGCGCGCCTGCCCCACCGCGCCATCGGCAGAATGATAAATATCGCCGTACAGCGCGGAATACGGGATACCGTCCACGACCTCAAATCGTGCCGGATGGATGGGCGTTACGGCCATTCAGGGAATTGAAAACCAGGAACCACAGAGACACGGAGACACGGAGAAAGCACCCTTCACTGAGCAGTTTTCTCCGTGTTTCTGTGTCTCTGTGGTGAGGGGCTCAGGCTTCGAAGCCTTCGCGATGTGTGGCATTGATGGCGCGCAGGATATCGCGGAAGGGAATGTCGCGTTCGTGACGCTTGAACAGCGGCATAAAATTCAGGTCATTGCCTTGCCCGGCGCCTTGGTACGTCCCGGTCGTCATGGATGCGTACAGGTCACGCAAAATCTTGTCGAGCGAATCGAGAAAAGGTGCATAGGTCGCTGCCTCGTCATCGTCGTGTTCCAGGCAGGCGCGAAGTTCGTCGACTTCGTAAACCGCCTGGTGGACAAGGTCGATGAATTCATTCAGGTCGTGGGCTTTTTTCATACTGGCATCCGGTATCAGGCAGTAAACAGCGTGCGATTGTATCAAGCGGCAGACTTGCCCGTGGTTTTGCACGCCGCTCTGATGCACATTGTTCAGGCTACCAGCGCCAGCAGCTTGTCGAACGCGGCAGCAAAAAGCTTCACGCCGTCAGCCTGCAAGGTTTCACCCACGCTATCCATGTCAATGCCCAGCCCCGCAAGTTCGGCAAGCTGCGTGTTGGCTTCGCCCAAGCCCATCCCCACGCTCAAGGCCGGCCGGCCATGGTCACGAATCGCAGCAAGGGTTTTATCCGGCAAGGTATTGATCGTCTCCGCGCCGATCAAGGGTTCAACGTAGATCAAATCGGAGTAGTCCGGATTTTTCGCGCCGGTACTGGCCCATAACAAATATTGCGGGCGCCCGCCGCCCTGCGCCAGATGGCTAAACCCTGCGGATTTGAAAATTTCCTCATAGCGCCGGTGGGCATTTTTAGCCATCGCCACCGCCGCCTTTCCGCGCAACGCGAGTGCTGCTGGCGTGCCAATTTCGTTCAGGCGGGCATCAATCAGCGTATCTACGCGCGACAGAAACAGGCTGGCAACGGCCTTGCTGTGGCGGATGTCGAGACCTGCCGCGACGCGCGCAGCCAGCCCGCGAATATAGGCTTTCCACACGCGCTCAGTCTGGGCGACCGAAAACAGCAATGTGACATTCACGTTGATGCCGAGACGGGTCAGTGTCTCGAATGCGGCCACGCCTTCGGGCGTACCCGGCACCTTGATCAACAGATTTTTCCGGTCAACCTGCGCCGCCAATCGCTGCCCTTCTGCCACGGTGCGCACTGCGTCGTACGCCCAGCGTGGCGCGACTTCCAGGCTCACATAACCGTCGTTACCCTGCGTACGTTCAAACCCGGAATACAGCAGATCACATGCCGCCTGAACATCCGGGATCACCAAAGCTTCAACGCGCCGCTCCGGATCGGCCACCGCTTTCCTCAAACGCTGTAAATCATCTGCGTAGTACGGACTGGTCGCGACTGCGTTGTAAAAAATGGAAGGATTGGAGGTGACGCCCGATATGCCGTCTTCGCGAATCAACCGCGCCAGCTCGCCATCCCGAATCAGCGTGCGCGAAAGATTGTCCAGCCAGACGCATTGCCCCAACTCGGTCATGTGTTTGACTGCGTTCATATCACTGCCCTCATCTCGTTTACCCGCGAAAACATCAGCCGTAACTATTGTCTTTCATCTGATCGCCTGCATATACGGCGCACCCCTGAATCCAATGGTCTGCGCCCGTATAATCCTAAAAACCGCAGTTGGCCGCTTGCACCCGCATGGAACAACGCATGAACATTGAGATTTCTGCTCACGAACACTGTCACCGTATGGGTGTGTGCGCTACGCACCCGCCGGCACGTCCAGTCAAGCGTCTGGCTTTATACCCGCAAGGGGTAGGCCGGATTCGTAAAGCCGCTAAAGCAGCAACGACTCCGCTCTCGCTCCTTCTTGCCTGAACGCACCATCGGGCGCGTCCAACTACAGTTTCCAGGATAATAAAAACATGAATCCTCTCAATATTAGTTTGCTTATTGGCCTTGTGCTGATTCTGCTGGTGCTGCTGGCGGTTTTTTTGCGCCTGCTCGCTTTTCAGAAGGTGCAGGTTTCCTTGCCCGCCCAGATCATGCAGGACATGGAAACACGGCATCGCGCAGTTCTGTCTGATCTGCACAATGGCTTGTCCCAGCAGTCAGACCGCATGCAAACGCGGCTCACCGACTTGCAGCTCGCACAAACCGAACGTCTGGCCGAAACACGCGAGACCGTGACCGGGCAGTTCGGCCTGTTTCAGACCGCCATGCTCGAAAAACTGGCCGAGCAAAGCCGTGCTGAACAGTCGCTATTGCAGGAAACGCTCAAAGGCATGACCGCGCAATTCAGCGACCGCGTACATCAGCTATCGCAAACAGTTGATGGCCGGCTGAATGAGATTTCGGGCAAAGTTGCCGAACGGCTGGATGAAGGCTTCAAAAAAACCAACGATACGTTCACCTCGGTCATGTCGCGGCTGGCGGTGATCGACGAGGCGCAAAAGAAAATCGAAGGGCTCGCCTCCAACGTCGTCAGCCTGCAGGCAATCCTCGGCGACAAACGCTCGCGCGGCGCATTTGGCGAGGTTCAGCTCGAAGCCCTGGTGCGCAATATCCTGCCGCCGGATGCCTACACTTTTCAGTTCACTCTGAAGGGCGGACAGCGCGCCGACTGTGCGCTGGTATTGCCGGAGCCGACGGGCACGGTGTGCGTGGATGCCAAGTTTCCGCTGGAAAACTACAGCCGCATGTTTGACGACACGCTGGCAAAAACAGAGCAGGATGCTGCGCGCAAACAGTTCAAACTCGACGTTAGAAAACACGTTGACGACATTGCTGCCAAATACATCGTGGCGGGCGAAACTTCGGATGGCGCGGTGATGTTCCTGCCCGCTGAAGCCGTGTTTGCCGAGATCCACGCCTACCATTCCGACCTGGTCGAGCACGCGCAGCGCAAGCATGTGTGGATTACATCGCCGACGACGCTGATGGCGGTGCTGAACACGGCGCGTGCGGTGATTCGCGATTCGGAAACCCGGCGCATGGCACACGTCATCAAGGACGAACTGGGCAAACTGGCAAAAGATTTTTCACGCTTTGACGAGCGCATGCAAAAACTCGCCAGCCATATCCAGCAAGCAAATACCGATGTCAACGACGTGCGCATTTCAAGCGACAAAATCAGCCGACGCTTTGCCCAGATCGAGCGCGTGGAACTGGACAACCCGGAACACGTGCAGCTCATCGAAATCGATCCGGACGAGTCCTGAACCGAATGAGCTGGCTATCCCGCTGGTTCCGACCGCGCACGCCGCTGATTCCTGTAACCGAGTTCGATGCAGCGGTGGCCAGGCTCCCCATCCTGGGCGGGCTTGATGAAAACGAGCTTGCGCGCCTGCGCAAAATCGCCAGTCTGTTCCTGCACACCAAGCGCTTCACCCTTGCTGGCGGCGCGCAAGAGGATCGCAAAACGCAACTCGCGATTGCCCTGCAAGCCTGTCTGTTAATCCTCAATCTGGATGAGCACAGCTATCGCAGCTGGCGCGAAATCGTTCTCTACCCCGGTGCGTTCGTGCGCCCGCGTACCGACACCGATGCCGCTGGCGTGGTGCATCACCGGAGCGACACCCTCTCCGGAGAGTCCTGGCGGCACACCGGACCGCTGGTGCTGTCGATCGCCGACGCGTTGGCGAGTGGCCAGGGCAATGGCAACAACGTCGTACTGCACGAGTTTGCGCACAAACTCGACACGCTGAACGGCCATGCCGACGGTTTTCCGCCCCTGCACCGGGGCATGGACAGCGCCAGCTGGGCGCGCGACTTCAACGCAGCGTATGCCGATTTTTGCGGGCGGGCGGGCGATGGGTATAGCCGGATCAACCCCTATGCAGCGACCAGTCCCGCCGAATTTTTTGCGGTGCTGACCGAAGTGTTTTTTGAAACGCCGCATGTACTCAATGCAGAATACCCGGCAATTTACCGACAGTTACAGCAATTCTATCGCCAGCATCCGCTGGCATTTATGCCCTTCGGGGTACGACTGGAACCCCTTGAACACGCCTAGCAGCCTGTCGGACTTGAAGTATCGAAGCGAAAATTTAGCTGGGCGAGGGCAGATTTTGCCGGTTTCGCCGGGCAATAGTCGTTCTATTGCCCAAGAAAGCGGTGAAATATGAACCGGCCAGGTAAATTTGCAGCCGATTTCCTTCAAGTCCGACAGGCTGCCAGGCCCCGCACCGCTGCACGCATGGACGGCATCGCGCCCTTCCATGTCATGGCCATCCTGGCGCGGGCGCAGGCACTGGAAGCCAGCGGACGCGACATCGTTCATCTGGAAATCGGCGAGCCTGATTTCGCCACGCCCGCGCCCATTGTCGAAGCGGGCATCGCCGCGCTGCGTGCCGGCCACACGCATTACACTGGCGCACTCGGCCTGCCCGCCCTGCGCTGCGCCATCGCCGGGTTTTATGCCTCACGCTGGCAAGCCGCAGTCGAGCCCTCACGCATCGTCGTCACACCCGGCGCATCCGGCGCGCTACTGCTGGCGCTGGGTCTGCTGGTCGGCCCCGGCGACGAGATTCTGATGGCCGACCCCGGCTATCCCTGCAACCGGCATTTCGCCCAATTTTGCGATGCGCGCGCGATCACGGTTCCGGTTGATGCTGACAGCGGCTTTCAACTGACGCTGGAGCAGATCGAACGCCACGCTACCCCGGCTACACGTGCCGTGCTGGTCGCCAGCCCGTCCAACCCGACCGGAACCTGTATTGCGCCCGGCGAGCTTGCACGCATCCATGCATGGTGCGCAGCGCACGGCGTGGCGCTGATCGTCGACGAGATTTACCTGGCGCTGACCTACGACGGTGCCGAACACAGCGCGGCACGCTGGGACGACATCTTCGTCGTCAACAGTTTTTCCAAGTATTTTCTGATGACAGGCTGGCGGCTGGGCTGGCTCGTCGCCCCCGCCTGGGCGCTACCCGGGCTGGAACGACTGGCGCAAAATCTGTTTCTGGCAGCGTC
>JAYVLR010000292.1:0-3509 GCA_043759395.1 Thiobacillaceae bacterium | reverse complement strand
GGGGAAGTGGATACCAAGGCCGGATGATGTGATTTCGGCTTCTACCAAGTCGGCTGGATGGGCGTTTTCCAGTCCTTGCGCGTGCTTGGGCGAAAAGGCGAGTTCAAGGCCTGAGGCGAGCGTGATGACGACGCGGGCAATGCGCCGGTCATACCGCACTGCGGTCACAGCGGGAAAAGCCGCTTTGCGGGCTGCTGCGCGTCGCTTGGCGGTGTCGAATGCCTCTTCAGTAATCTCCATGTCTGTCTCCAGTCATCACATAGTGCCGCCTGATTGTCGGCTAGCGCCTTGGCTATCTTTATCAGGTCTTTGCGCGTGAACCCAACGTTCTCGCGCAGTTCCGGCACACCCTGGGGGCAATGCAGCTTGAACACCGCTTCGCACCCGCTGCCGACGACGTGAACATGTGAAGGCAATGGTCGTTCGGGTAGATGACTACGCGCAGCCCGTGAATGCGTAGTACTGTGGGCATCATAACGAAAAACCTAAACAGATTGGGTTAAACAGCATTGTGAAAAGACCACGGATTCAAAATTTGAACACCCGTCAACTCAAAATCAGCAAGGTTGCGCGTGACAAGCGTCATGCCATGCACCAACGCCGTCGCTGCGATCAATCCATCGCGTACCGGACAAGTATCAGGCACATGAAGCCGTGCACTGCGAAGCGAAACTGCTGTATCAATCGCCAGGATACGGTCCGCGAAAGCAGGCAAAACGTGATGGTTCAACCATGCCCGAAACACCGCGCCCTGCGCCGGGTCGCGGCGTTCGGCCAGCAGCACGCCAATTTCCAGTTCCCGCACTGCGATCACCGAGAGATATAAATCGGCGACATCTACGCCGTCAGCCCATGCCGCAACATTTTTATCAGATTTGCCAGTACGCACCTTCCGCAATTCGGAGACGACATTGGTATCGAGCAAATACATCATTGCGCCACTATCAAGCTATTGCGATTTCCAGCAGCGTCCATCAAGAGAGTTTTGCTGCCTGCGCGATGCCACGCAATTGCGGTATTTCCAGTTCACACTCGTCAACGCCAGGCATCGCCAGCAGATCGGCGATTTTCGACTGTCCACCAGTGATTTTTTTATACGCGTCGAACGTCAGCAAAACATGCGCAGGACGACCACGATCCGTGATGAAGACCGGGCCGACCATGGCCGCTTTCTTGGCTTTGCTGGCATCTTGGTTGAACTGGCGGCTTGATAGGGTTGTAATGGTCATGCTGCACCTCATGTTTTTCAGTTATGTAGGCGCGTTACAACAAATGCACGCCCCACACAATGAAATGTAGGCAACTATCTACATGGCGCAGCACGCTACATTCAGTCTTGTGTTTTCATCCAGTGTTCACGCGCCGCACGGGCGCGCGAGAACATTGCCAGCAAGGCAGCGGCGTCTTCCGCTGATATAGCAGTGCGCAAGTTTTGCAGCGCAGCAAGATAGGCATCCAGTTCATCCAGCACCGCCTCGCGGTTCGCCAGCGCGATGTCGCGCCACATCTCGGGGCTGCTGCCGGCGATGCGGGTGAAGTCGCGGAAGCCGCTGGCGGCAAAGTGAAAATAGCTATCACTATCGGCACGCTGTGCCAGTTCGTCCACCAGTGCAAATGCGGCCAGGTGCGGCAGGTGGCTGACTGCCGCAAATATGCGGTCGTGCAGTTCGGCATCCAGGATTTTGATCTGCGCGCCGGCTACTTGCCACAACGCCTTGACGGTATTGAGTGCATCAACGCAGGTGTCGGCTTGCGGCGTGAGCACGACTTTTTTTCCCTGGAACAAATCGGCGCGCGCAGCACCCGGGCCGTTCTGTTCGGAACCGGCGATGGGATGACCCGGCACGAAATCGCTGAAACGCGAGCCGAGCGCTGATCGTGCAGCCGCAACGACATTGGCCTTGGTGCTGCCGACATCAGTGATGATCGCGCCCGGTTTCAGATGGGGTGCTAGCTGCCGCAACACCGCTTCGGTCTCGCCTACTGGCAGTGCCAGCAGAATGCAGTCGGCCTGCCCGGCTTCGGCATAATCCGCCACGCTATCGATCAATTCGAGTTCGCGTGCAATGGTGAGCCGCGCCGGGTTGCGGCCCACGCCCAGCACGGTGCGTACCGCGCCCGCCTGTTTCAGCGCGAGCGCAAACGAGCCGCCAATCAGCCCCACGCCCACAATCGCCAGGCGATCTATCTTGAAATGACTGCTCACCGACTGGCCTTCAACGCTTCGAGAAAACGCGTATTTTGCGCCTGCAAACCCACCGACACACGCAAAAATTCCGGCAAACCGTAATTGCCAACCGGACGCACGATTACGCCTCGCTGCAACAATTCGGCATTGACCCGCGCGGCATCGCCCACTTTCGCCAGCAAAAAATTCCCTTTCGACGGCACATGCTCCAAGCTCAATGCAGTCAAGCCTTGCACCAGTTGCACCATCCCCGCCCGATTCAGCGCATAGCTGCGTGCCAGAAAATCCGCATCATCCAGCGCCGCTTCTGCCGCAGCCAGAGCGGGCAGATTAACGTTAAACGGGTGCCGAACCCGGTTCAACAAATCAATCACCGCCGCATCACCCAAACCATAGCCCACCCGCAAACCCGCCAGACCATAGGCTTTGGAGAAGGTGCGGGTAATCAGCAGATTGGGGAAACGCGCCAGCCAGGCCACCGTATCAAAACGATCCTCCGGCGGCAGGTATTCGCCATAGGCTTCGTCCAGCACGATCAACACCTGCGGCGGCACGTCGTTCAGGAACGTCTCAATCTCTGCCCACGGCAGAAATGTCCCGGTCGGATTATTCGGATTCGCAATCCACACCACGCGGGTGTCGTCGCGAATCGCCGCGCGCGTCGCCGCCAGGTCGTGGCCGTAATGTTGTGCAGGTACTTCAATCCCGTCCGCCCCCGCCGTCAGCGTTGCAATCGGATAGACCGCAAACCCATGATGTGAATACACCGCCGACGTGCCCGCAGACAAAAATGCCCGCGCCACCATGTCCAGCACATCGTTTGAACCGTTGCCCAGGACGATTTGATCAGGCGGCAGATTGAGCTTCGAACTCAGCTTGGCCTTCAACGCAAACCCCGCGCCATCGGGGTACAGCGCCATGTCGTACAGAGCCTCCTGTGCCGCCGCCAAGCCCATGGGGCTGGGGCCGAGCGGATTCTCGTTGGAAGCGAGCTTGATGATGTCGGCCTCGTTCAGGGCAAGCTCGCGTGCCAGTTCAGATATCGGCTTGCCGGGCAGATAAGGTGCAATCGCGCGGATATGGGAGGAGGTCAGCTCACAAGGGGTCATAAACGAATCGTTATACCAGTGTCGCAATCAGGCTACCGCTTAACCCATGACTTTGTCCATGCAGGTGGTGGGTAAGCCCCGGAAATGCAAAGGGGCTAGCCTAAGCTAACCCCTTGAAATGTTGGTGCGCCGGAAGAGATTCGAACTCCTGACCCCTTGGTTCGTAGCCAAGTACTCTATCCAGCTGAGCTACCGGCGCTTTGGTGTGATTT
>JAYVLR010000291.1:0-5617 GCA_043759395.1 Thiobacillaceae bacterium | reverse complement strand
CCCTTATTTCATGCGCCCTGCAGCCCGATACCAACAGAACCGTTACACCCCAACCAGATAACCAATTGATTTTGTTTGATTTTTAACCGGACACTACTGACTTGGCATCTAGTGTCACAAACCGAAAATAACGAAACATGAAATGGCGTATTTTTCCGCCATGCTGCGTTGCAGCCCCTGGCCGTATACCCCATACGGCTGCGGATCTGCGCCTTGCCTGACGAAAAAATCCATCCGTTTCATTTGTTCCGCTATTTCCGGTTCGCGACACTAGTGCGCGTTTTCCTGGTCAATTTTCTGGTAGCGAACATCGACAATTTCTACCTCGCGCCGTCCGCCCGGCGTTTGCACGGCAACAACATCCCCGACGCGTGCTTTGAGTAGCGCATGCGCCATCGGAGAAGTCCAGGCGAGATGGCCGCGTCCGGCATCGGCTTCGTCAATGCCGACAATGGCATAGGTTGCCTCCTCGCCCGCTTGATCCACCACGGTCACGGTCGCGCCAAAAAAAATCTGGTCGGAGTCTTCACGTGTAACGGGATCGACTACCTCTGCATTTTCCAGACGCTTGGTCAAAAAGCGAATGCGCCGGTCAATTTCGCGCAGCCGTTTTTTGCCATAAATGTAATCGCCGTTTTCTGAACGATCACCGTTGCTGGCCGCCCAGAATATGGTTTCAACCAGCTTGGGGCGCTCGACTTTCCATAATTCATCAAGCTCGGCAGCGAGCCGCGCGTAACCTTGAGGCATCATGTAGTTTTTACTCCCCACTGGCAAAGTCGGGGCAGCCATTTCCTCTTCGTCGCCGTCCTCGGGCGTATCCGCTTCGCGGGTAAAAGCCTTGCTCATCGTTCAAGCCCTGGCAAAACCGGCATGAACCTCAAGGACGAAAGGCTTGCCCCGACCAAGCGGAAGTAGAATACGGCGCAGGCACACTGCGGCGCAGCCGGACTTGGCGCAAGAAGTGCAAATATCAATGTAACGAAGCGTTTTATCATGGGGGGATTCTAGCCGATGCAATCACAACCATTGCCGCAATTCGAACGCACGCGCATTCTGTTGAACAACACGGAGTTGGCGCGCCTTACGCACGCACACGTGCTGGTGGCCGGCCTTGGCGGTGTCGGTTCATACTGCGCCGAGGCACTGGCGCGTGCCGGCGTAGGCAAGCTGACAATCATCGACCACGATGTCGTGGCGGTTTCCAACATCAACCGGCAATTGCCTGCGCTCCTGTCCACCGTCGGCCAGTCCAAGGCCGACTTGATGGCTGCGCGCATTCACGACATCAATCCCGCGTGCGAACTGATCGTCATACGCGAATTTATCACCCCGGAAAATGTGATTGACCTGGTACCAGCCGACGTGGATTACGTGATCGACTGTATCGACTCGCTGAATTGCAAAGTAGCGCTGGTGGCGACCAGCTTTGAGCGCGGACTCAGGGTGGCCTCAAGCATGGGCGCGGGCAATAAACTCGATCCGTCACGAATCCGCCTGGCCGATATTTCGCTGACCTGCCTGTGCCCGCTGGCATCCATCATGCGCAAACGACTCAGAAAACGCGGCATTGCCAGCGGCGTATTAACGGTATTTACCAACGAACCCGGACGCGCACCGCTCGCGCCACAACCCGTAGAGGGACACGGTCGGGCGCGCGCTGTCAACGGGACGATCAGCTATATGCCACCGCTATTCGGGCTAATGCTCGCAGGCGCGGTGGTGCAGGCGCTCGTTGCCGAAACATAATCGCCGCTATCGCTACTGCTGCGCAGCCTGCTCGATCTGCTTCTTCTGCGCTTCGGCTGCGTCATTCACCTGCCCCTCAACTGCACGGGCTTTTTGCATCGCCTGAATCTGCGTTTCAAAGACCGGGTTAGGCGCGCGTTCAGTGCGATCAATCTTGGGTGGCGGCGTAGTGTTGTCGCAGGCACCAAGCACCAGCGCGAGCGGAATCAGCAATTGCTTCATGGTGTGTCCTCTAAAAGCCCAGTGGAAAGCCCGTCAATACTGACCCGGTTTTTTTCACGCCAGTATTCCAGCAAGCCAAGCGACCCTTTTTTCTCAGCCCAGCGCGCGAGTGTCTCGCGTTCACCGCAGTAGTCATACAGCGGCACCGCGTAGCCACAGGACGTTTGTACCGAGTCGATAGTCAGCACAATAATCTGGCGCTCGCCCGGCAAGCTCGGGAAATGCCCGCGCACACTCGCCCATTCGCTATCCTGCCGCCGCACCGCGCGGCCGCGCCCGTACAAACGCAAAATCAAGGGATCGGCATCGAAGCTGCAAAACATCAGCGTCATGCGCCCGTCGTGCTTCAGGTGCGCGGCAGTCTCGTTACCACTGCCGGTCAGATCGAGATACGCAACGGTCTTGTCATCCAGCACACGCAGGCTATCCATGCCTTTGGGCGACAGATTGATGCGGCTGTCGGCGGGCGCAGTGGCCGTAAAAAACAGCTTCTGCGCGGCGATAAAGGCACGGTGTTTTGCTTCGAGTGCTGGGTAAAATCGCGCCATCAGTTAATCTGCTTTTTCAGGAACTCAACCAAAATTTCCAGCCGCACCCGGCTGTCGTTCATCTCCAGCAAGCTTTGCCGCACGCTGAGTTTGAGTGGCAAAACCTCGGACAGACGATAACCCACCCACACCGCATTATGAAAATCATGCTGCTGCGCAAACTTTTCAGCACCCATATCTTCCACTATCTGTTGCAGAATTTCAGCGGATAAAACCAGTTCGTCCGGGACGGCTAGCGCAGGTTCCGCACTCACGTCATCCACTTCGCCCACCAGCAGGCCATTGCTTTCGTTCTTTGTTGTGCGGATCACAAAGCGTTCCAACGCCCGGGTTTGAATATGCAGGATGCCCGTCTGCGGCATCTCCCAATCAATGACCTGAACGCACGTCCCTACCGCATAGTGAGCCACACCCCGGTCAACCTCGCGCCCCTCGCGGATCGCGCAAATGCCGAATGGAATCTGGCCAGCAATGGCCTGCGTCACCATCTCCATATAACGCGGCTCAAACACGCGCAGCGGTAGCAAGCCTCCCGGAAATACCACGGTTTGCAAGGGAAACAACGACATGCGATAACTCATCAGTCACCCCAGCGCACCATCAATTCGTGCTGCACGCCCAGCTGATCGAGGATGCGGGCGACGATGAAATCGATCACGGCCTCGATCGACTGCGGCAGATGATAAAAGCCGGGATTGGCAGGCAGAATCACCGCTCCCATGCGCGCGAGTGCCAGCATGTTTTCCAGATGCAGAAGCGAAAACGGCGTTTCGCGCGGAACCAGGATCAGGCGGCGATTTTCTTTCAGCATCACGTCGGCGGCGCGCTCGATCAAATTGTCCGACATGCCGTGCGTGATCGCAGCCAGCGTGCCCATCGAGCAGGGACAGACCACCATCGCATCGGCGGCATTGGAGCCAGATGCAACCGGCGCATTCCAGTCGTCGCGGCCATACACGCGTAGCTGACCTTCGCGTGTTCCCATGCTGTTGTTGAGCTGCTTTTCAAGATCGCCTGCGCGCGCGGGCAAACTCACGCCGAGTTCCTGTTTGGCCACGATATGGGCGGCTTGCGAGACCAGCAAATTGACACGCAGATCGGCGTGCAGCAGACACTCCAGCAGGCGCAGGCCATAGGCCATGCCGGACGCGCCGGTCAGTGCAAGTGTGACGATTTTTAGTTGGGGGGTGGGAGTGTGCATAAACCTAGGAACCGTAGTTGGACGCGCCCGAGTGGGCTGCGATGGGGTACGCTGGCAAGGCGCGACGAGGCGGCTGGCTCCTGCCAGCAACGAGAAGCAGCGGAGTCGTTGCCGCTTTAAGCGGCTTACGAGTCCGGCGTACCCCTCGCGGGTGCAACGCGGCCAGCGTGCCGCAGCGCTGCTCAATCGGGCGCGTAGCGTTCTCACCGATACGGTGATGACGTGCGTGGCGTTGACGCTCAATGTTCATATGCTTTTCCATGCGCTTGGAAGCGGCCAACTGCGGTTTCTAGGTTAAAGGGGATTGTCGCTTGTCCTCGCCCTCTGCGGCAAGGGGTGAAACAAGGAGCAACCGGGAAACAATCAGGCCATTGACCGCGCCGAAAACCAGTGCCGCAGCGGCAAACACCGGCAACAGATAAGCGATACCCGAAGACGGCAGCAACCACAGCCACGCCAGAGCAAGCTGCCCGCCGATGTGCCCGAACGCTGCCAGCACCGACAGGCTGACCGGGCCAAACAGGCGCGAAGGCAAGCAACGGGCAATGGACAGCACCATGAGGCTCACGCTCGCGCCCGCGCCCGACAACCAGAATCCCGGAGTGAGAAAACTGCCCAGCAACAGACTCCCGGCCAGCACGCGTAGCGCCGAGACCCAGATCGCAGTGCGCAAGCCGTGTTGCAGCAACACCAGCAGCACGACGATGTTAGCCAGCCCAGGCTTGACCCCGGGCAGCGGGCTGGGAATCACCGCCTCGGCCAGGCCGAGGCCGATGGCGACAGCCGCCAGCATCGCAATGCGGCGATCCTCCGCTGTCACCGGCAAATCAATTTGAGCAGGATGGCGCATCTGGATGCCAGAAACGACTTGGCTTGCGGCCTTATTTGCCGAGAAAATTCGCCAGCATATCGTGGCCGTGCTCGGTCAGAATTGACTCGGGATGAAACTGCACGCCTTCGACGTTCAGGGTTTTATGCCGCACCCCCATGATTTCACCGTCGTCAGTCCACGCCGTGATTTCCAGACAATCCGGCAGCGTCGCACGCTCGATCACCAGCGAGTGATAGCGCGTCGCGCGAAAGGGATTGGGCAACCCCTTGAACACGCCGCTATCGGTGTGATGGATCATCGAAGTCTTGCCGTGCATGAGTTCGCGGGCGCGAATGATCTTGCCGCCAAACGCCTGGCCGATACTTTGATGGCCGAGGCACACACCGAGGATGGGAATCTTGCCGGCGAATTCCTTAATCAATGGCACCGACACGCCCGCCTCGTTCGGCGTGCAAGGGCCGGGCGACACGACGATGTGATCGGGCTTCATGGCCGCGATCCCGGCCAGATCAATCTCGTCGTTACGCACCACGCGCACGTCCGCACCGAGCTCGCCAAAATACTGCACCAGGTTGTAGGTGAAGCTGTCGTAGTTATCGATCATCAGCAGCATATCGCGGCTATCCTTTTGTTCTGTATTGCTATGGTTAAAGATAATCCGCCTTGATACCCGCTCAAATACCCGCTATTTCTTTTGATACCCCTGCGCCGATGGTCTGGAACCGAATGCACGAAAGTCGCTATTGTCGCCTAGATCGGCTTCGCTATAAACCCTCGCCCGCGCCGCTCAGTCACGGCGCTTGCACCAGAAACAGCAAGCCCCACGCCTTCGCTACCGTGTCACTGACTGAACCACGCCGAAGGCTTCGCCATCGACTTTATTGCCCCCCGCTACCGCCGTCCCTTCTAACCCGCCCCGCTTCGTCACAAAGCAGTCCAGCATGAAGCCGCTCGCCAGCTTGCGGCTTGCAGGGGCTATCCGTCGGGGGTGCCTGCACCGCCGTCCTGCCAGCGCCGACTATTCAAAAAAACCCCGCACAAGGCGGGGAAGATTTATTCAGCAGC
>JAYVLR010000290.1:0-3077 GCA_043759395.1 Thiobacillaceae bacterium | reverse complement strand
TAAACTGTTCGACTTGTTCAACCCCCGATCCAAATCAGCCGCCTGATTCAACCCTCATTTCCGACTGCGCTCAGGCTCATACCTGAATTGGAAAATACTTTCGCTTTTACGTTCACGCTGGTGCCTTATCGAGTTCGAACGCCAGATGCAACGCACGCACGGCCAGTTCCATGTATTTGTCATCGACCACGACGGAAATCTTGATCTCCGAGGTGGAAATCATTTGCAGGTTGATGTTTTCTTTCGACAGGGTCTCGAACATCCGGCGCGCAATGCCGACATGCGAGCGCATGCCCACGCCAACGATGGACACCTTGGCGATCTTATCGTCGCCAACGACTTCGCGTGCGCCAATTTCGGCGGCGGTCGTCTTGACGATCGCCATGGTTTTGGCGAAGTCATTGCGATGCACGGTGAAGGTGAAGTCAGTGGTGTTAGCGTGGCCGACGTTTTGCACTATCATGTCAACGTCGATATTGGCATCGGCCACTGGGCCCAGTATCTGGTAGGCGATGCCGGGGCGGTCGGGCACGCCCTGCACGGTGATTTTGGCTTCATCGCGATTGAACGCGATGCCGGAGATGATGGCTTGTTCCATGGAGTCGTTTTCCTCGAAGGTGATGAGCGTGCCGTCGCCAGATTCCTGAAAGCTGGAGAGCACGCGGAGTTTCACTTTGTATTTGCCGGCGAATTCCACCGAGCGGATTTGCAGCACCTTGGAGCCGAGGCTGGCCATTTCCAGCATTTCCTCGAAGGTGATGGACTTGAGTCGGCGTGCTTCAGGCACAACACGGGGGTCAGTTGTATAGACCCCATCCACATCGGTATAGATCTGGCATTCGTCTGCCTTGAGTGCAGCGGCCAGCGCCACGCCGGTGGTATCCGAACCGCCGCGCCCGAGCGTGGTGATGTTGCCTGCCTCGTCCACGCCCTGAAAACCGGCCACGACGAGGACATGCCCCGAATCGAGATCGGCGCGCATATTTGCTTCGTCGATATTCAGGATGCGCGCCTTGGTATGCGCGTCGTCAGTGAGAATCCGCACCTGCGCGCCGGTGTAACTTTTAGCTTTTAAACCCAGGTCTTTCAACGCCATCGCCAGCAGCGCAATGGTGACCTGTTCGCCGGTCGAAACCAGCACATCCAGCTCGCGCGGATCGGGGGTCGCCTGAATTTCCTTGGCCAGACCAATCAGCCGGTTAGTTTCGCCGGACATCGCCGACAGGACAACCACGACCTGATGCCCGAGCATTTTGAATTTTGCCACGCGCTCAGCCACGGCGCGAATGCGCTCGGTGCTGCCGACGGAGGTGCCGCCGTATTTTTGTACGATAAGTGCCATGACACGATGATTTAAAAATGGACTGAGCGCGGGATTTTAACCCGGATCATTCCTTGCCGCCTTCAACCTTCAACGAATTCCAGTGTGTTGCCGTCGGGATCACGGCAAAACAGCGCCGGGCGGCCTGATTGGCTCAGGGTGTACGCCACGCCCGCCGCATCCAGCCTGGCTTTCAGCTTGGCGAGCCGGGTCACGCCCCATGCGATATGACGGTCGCGCCCGCCGTGCTCGGGGCGCAGCGACGCGGCATCGGGGTTGGGCAGGCACATCAGATGCAATTGCTGGTGCGAATTGAGCGCGTACCACTCGCCGGGATAGGGCAAGGCGGGACGATCCGGCAACGGAGTCAAGCCCAATACCGATTCGTAGAAGACCTTGGCGACCTGCAAATCTGCGACCAGCAACCCGGCGTGCAGCAAGCTGGTGACAACAGGAGCTTGGCTAGTAGGCATGATGTTTCTCACTATTCGGCGCATCTTCCATATGGCCGGAAAAAAGGCTGGCGGTCACGATCATCGCAGCGCCGATCCATTCGCGCAGGTTCAGGGTTTCGTTTACCCACCACCAGGACGACAGCGCCGCCACAATCAGTTCGAACAGAAAAATGATGATGGCCTGATTGGCGAGCGTATGCGACAGGCCATACTGTACCGTCAAGGTCATGGCACCGATGCACAGCCCCACGCCCAGCAGAACCAGCAAGGTGTGCATGCTGGCCTGAGCCATAAACGCAAACGGTTCGGCAACGAACACGGTCGCCAGACCGGCAACCACGCACACGCCGATCCACACCGCCAGCGATTTGGCCCATTCGTCCGCTTCATCAACTTTGCGCGTCACCACATTGGCCAGCGCAAAACTCACACCGGCAGACAGCGCAATCCACTCGGCACGGTTAACGGGTAGCGGCAGGCCGCCGCCTTGCGGCCACAGCATGACCAGCGCACCGGCGAAGGAAAATAGCATGATCGCCCAGCCCCACATGGTGAGTTTTTCGCCTAGCAGCCAATGCGCAATAAATACCGTCCATACCGGCGCGAGATAAAACAACAGCACCACGCGCATGACTTCGCCTTCGATCACCGCCAGCACGTAAGCCATATTGGTCCAGCCCGCAGACAACGCCAACAACGCAAGCCAGCCAAGGTGGGCACGCGCAGTAAACAGATGGCGCCAGGTAAAAGCCAGGGTCAGCACAAGCGGGATCAAATAGGTCAGAAAAGAAGTCGCAACCCCGCCTGCCCCTGCCTCCTGCAACAATCGGTAGGGATACCAGATCAGCCCCCACATGGCGGCGCCAAACAACAGGCTGGGGATAGCCCAGAAACGGGAACGAGCGGCTTGCGGCATATATAATGGCGAGATCAAAAAATATTGTTGTGTGCGATGAATCCAAGGCTTGCCGCGCTTCACCCCTACCCGTTCCAGAAGCTGCGTGAATTGTTTGCAGGGGTGACGCCTGACCCCGATTACGCGGCGATCAATCTGTCCATCGGCGAACCCCGTCACCCTACTCCACAGTTCATCAAGGATGCCTTGATCGATGGCCTGGACGGGCTGGCGAATTATCCCATCACTCAGGGCTCGGACGCGCTGCGAGCATCGATTGCGAATTGGGCCAACCGGCGCTACGGCGTTGAACTTGACCCGGCGACCCAGGTTTTGCCGGTGAATGGCTCGCGCGAAGCGCTGTTCGCCTTTGCCCAGGCCAGCGTGGATTCCAGCCGCCACAGGC
>JAYVLR010000289.1:0-6447 GCA_043759395.1 Thiobacillaceae bacterium | reverse complement strand
ATACATGCCGTCAATCAGCAGGCTGTCCTGCAAATGAACCAGAAATGCGTGGACGAATTCTTGCGCCGAGGGTGCGCGAAAGCCGATGGAATAGGTGGTGCAGGCATCGGTCGCCACGCCATGGTGTGCGTAATGCGGCGGCAGATAGAGCATGTCGCCGGGGTCCAGCAGCCATTCCTGTTCGGGCTCGAACTGGCGCAGGATTTTGAGCGGCACATCGTCGACCAGGCTCAGGTCTTTTTGTGCGCTGATTTGCCAGCGCCGGTGTCCGCTGCCTTGCAGTAAAAACACGTCATAAGAATCAAAATGCGGCCCGACGCTGCCACCGGCAACCGCATAGCTCACCATCAGGTCATCCAGACGTGCGTGCGGGATGAAATTGAAGCGGGCGAGCAGCGCATCGGCCTCGGGCATGATGTGGTTGAGCGACTGGATTAACAGCGTCCAGTCAGTCAAGGGCAGCCGCTTGAAATCCGCACGGCGCAATGGACCGTGATCGAGCTGCCAGTTTTGACCGCTGCCCTGGATCAGTCGCGATTCGACATCGTCCCGGCCAGCCAGCATCTGCACGTCGGCTGCGCTGAGCAAACCGGCAAAATCCGGGATCGCATTTTTAATCAGCAACGGGCGTTTGTGCCAGTAGTCGCGCAGAAAGCGGGTAGGCGACAGGCCGCCCAAGAGGGTCGTCATGGCTGGGTGAGTGGAGTCGTTAGCGGCAACAGATTATCATTGCTCATCCTGTTTGTTTTTTCTGCTGTTAAAAATACGATGCGTCCAACTCATATAGAAACCATCCTCGACCGCGAATTTGAAAGCGCGGTTGACGGCCACCACACGCCCGTCATGCTATGGGGCCCGCCCGGCGTCGGCAAGTCGCAGATTGTGGCCAAGATTGCGGCGCAGCATGGCGTGCCGCTGATCGATATCCGGTTGTCGCAAATGGAGCCGACGGATCTGCGCGGGATTCCGTTCCGCGCAGACGATCTGGTGCAGTGGTCGATCCCGGCGATTTTGCCGGACGCGAAACGCCATGGCTCGTCGGGGATTCTGTTTCTGGACGAGATCACCTCCGCGCCGCCGTCGGTGTCGGCTGCGGCATATCAACTTATTCTGGATCGTCGTCTGGGCGAATACCAGGTGCCGGATGGCTGGGTGATTTTTGCAGCGGGCAACCGTCAGGGCGATCGCGGCGTGACTTACGCGATGCCCGCGCCGCTTGCCAACCGCTTTACGCATTATGAGGTCGAGGTCAATCTGGACGACTGGGTAGACTGGGCCAACACCCAGGACATCGACCCGCGCGTGATTGCGTTTTTGCGCTTTCGCCCTGATCTCTTGTTCAGCTTTAACCCGGCGCACAATCCCATCGCCTTCCCCAGCCCGCGTTCGTGGGAATACGCGCACCGCGCGCTGCAAAAATTCGATCAGACCGAACTGTTGTCGGATGCGCTGCAAGCCTGCGTCGGCCAGGCCGCCGGGCTGGCGCTCAAGACCTTTGTCGATAACATGAAGCAGATGCCCGATCTGGACGCGATCATCAACGGCGAAATGGCGAATGTGCCGGAAGGCATTGACCTGCAATACGGCGTGGCGGCTGCACTGGTGCGGCGTGCTTTGAAGGCCGGTGCAAACGGCGATGCCGCCCCGGTGTACGGCCATATTCTGCGCTATGCGCAACGTTTCCCGCAGCGCGAGATGGGGGTGATGCTGGTGAGCGATTTGCACCGCGCGGTAGGCCGCCCCCTGTTTGCGGTGCCTGCGTTTGCCGAGTGGGCCAACAGCATTACCGATCTGGTTTTGTACGAACACTAGGCAGTATGAGCACTAAACCGCTCGCCGCAGCCGACCCGCAGGCGATCCTGACCAAGCTCTCCGCTGCGCGCACGCGGCTCATCATGGAGCGGCCCTTTCTCGGTTCGCTGGTGATGCATCTGCCGTTGAAGGAAGCGGGCGCGTGGTGCAAAACCACCGGTACCGACGCGCAGGCGTTTTATTACAACCCCGATTTTGTCGCCAACCTGTCGCTGGCGCAGACCCAGTTCATCCTCGCGCACGAGGCGCTGCATTGCGCGATGGGGCATACGCATCGGCGCAACCATCGTGTCAAAAAACGCTGGGACGTGGCGTGCGATCACGCCGTGAATCTGATGCTGATCGAGGAAGGTCTGAAGCCGCCGCTGCACGGAATACTGGCGAATCAGGATTACGAAACGCTTTCCGCCGAAGAAATTTATCCGCTGATTCCTGAGGACACCGAGGAGGAATCTTTCGACGATCACCTGTTCGACGAGAGCGAGGCGCAGGGCAGTCAGTCCGATCCCGACCCGAACCAGCGTCAGGATCATTGCGGCGATACTGGCGGGCAGGGACGCGAAGGCCAGAGCCAGCCCGAGCAGGGCGATGCTGCGGGCGCGCAGCCGAACGGCAAGCCGAACGAACTCTCGCCCGCCGAGCGCGAAGAACTCGGCGAACAATGGAAAAACCGCCTGGCTGCCGCTGCGCAGGCCGCGCGCCAGGCAGGCAAGCTGTCGCAATCCATGCTGCGCTGGGTCGATGGTTTGCTCGCACCCAGTTTGCCGTGGCGGGCGCTGCTGGCGCGCTATTTTGCGATCAACCAGCGCGACGATTACTCCTGGCGGCGGCCCTCGCGCCGCGAAGGCGCTGCGATTCTGCCGCGTCTGTCGAGCGAGGGTATCGACGTGATCGCCGCCATCGACACCAGCGGTTCGATCAACGACGGCGAACTGCGCGAGTTTGTAACCGAACTGGACGCGCTCAAAGGCCAGGTGCGCGCGCGCGTCACGCTTCTCGCTTGCGATTACAAAATTTCTGATAACAGCCCGTGGGAGTTTGAGCCCTGGGACGCAATGGATTTGCCGCAGGATGTGGAAGGCGGCGGCGGCACCGATTTCAGGCCGGTGTTCGACTGGATCGAGCAGGAAAATCGCAGCCCGAATCTGCTGGTGTATTTCACCGATGCCGAAGGTGACTTTCCTCCGCTGGCGCCGAATTACCCGGTGATCTGGCTGGTGAAGGGCAAGGGCGTTGTGCCCTGGGGCGAACGCGTGCAACTCAATTGAACGAGCCTATTGATTCGAACGGGTCTGGCGAATTGAACAAGTCAGGTGAATCGAACGCCCCCTGCCTGGGCGCGGGCCGCGTTCGCAGTTTATTATTCGAGCAACTCGATATTCGCGGCGCGTGGGTTCAGCTCGACCAGACCTGGCGCGACATGATCGCCGGGCGCGGCTATGCAGCGGCTACCACCAGCTTGCTGGGCGAGATGGCCGCAGTGACGGCGTTGATGGCGGGCAATCTCAAGCAGCCGGGGCGGCTCACCTTTCAGTTACGCGGCGAGGGTGCCGTTAACCGGCTGGTGATGGATTGCAACGAGCTGATGCAACTGCGCGGCATGGCGCATGAAACGGTAGCGCTTGAGTCGGGCGGACTCGATGCGTTGTTGGGTGAAGGCTTTCTGACCCTGACGCTGGATGCACCCGATATGCGGCAGCCGTATCAAAGCCAGGTACCGCTTATAGGCGACAGTCTGGCGGCGGTGTTTGAACACTATCTTGCCCAGTCTGAACAGCAGCCTGCGCGCCTGTGGTTGGCGGCCAGCGGGAAAACGGCGGCGGGGCTTTTTCTGCAAGCCTTGCCGCGCGCGCATGAACGCGATGAAGACGGCTGGAACCGGGTGCAGATACTGGCCAATACGCTGGGCGGGGAAGAATTGTTGAAGCTCAATTCGATGGATTTGCTGGCGCGGCTGTTTCCGGAAGAAGATGTGCGCGTGTACGACCCGAGACCCGTGGTGTGGCATTGCCCCGAAGACTGGTTGAAGATTGCCGCGATGCTGCGCTCGATTGGCCGCGCGGAATGCGAGTCGATTGTGCAGGAAGTCGGCGAAATACTTGTTCATGACGAGATATGCAATCGCGACTACCGTTTGAATGCGGCGGATGTAGGTAAACTTTTCAGTCAATGAGTGAACGGGGGGGCGGTGATGCAAAAACGACTATTGTCTTCGGCTGTGTTGATTTGCACGGCGTTGATGGGCGCTGTATTTATCGGAACGACGTACGCCGCCGAAACCGGACGTTACCAGGCTATCGCGCTGGACGGTGATGCGACTGCCCGCACGGGAAGCCGTGTGCTGATTATTGACAGCCAGGACGGAAACGTCTGGACCTGGAGTAGCAACGAGCTGATGCCGGATAGTGGAAATGGCCGACGCTATGGCTCAGCGTTTGTCTATCAGGGAAAAGTGCGGCCGGGCAGCAAAGCCGGAGAGATCATGGACGCGCAGCCCAAGTGACGCCTCAAGACGTATAACGCGGGCGACACCCAGCCGTGAACACTTGGTGGGGTCATTTTGGTTTGCACGAACCGCCATTTGGCTTGACCCCGGATACCGGTTATTTTTTTCCTGCGCAGCCGCATCAGGAAGCGCAGGAAACGCTGCTCCATGCGCTAGTTCAGGTGAAGGATTTCTGGTGGTGAGCGGCGAAGTTGGCACTGGTAAAACGCTGCTGTTGCGTCGCCTGTTCAATACGCTGCCTGCGCAGTGCCAAGCCGCTTTTGTTCCCAATCCTGGACTCGATCTGCGCGGTCTGTATGCGGCCATCGTGACCGAGTTTGATTTGTCTGCTGAGGGTTCGCGCGATGCATTGATCCACCGGCTGGAGCGGCATTTCATCGAACTCGCACAGCAACACAAGCAGCCTGTGGTGTTGAGCGACGAAGCGCAAGCCTTGCCCGCTGCCACGCTCGAAGCGGTTCGCCTGCTCACCAATCTGGAAACCGAGAAATGTAAATTGCTGCAAGTCGTGCTGTTCGGCCAGCCTGAATTGATGACACGCCTGGCAGAAAAAATACCCGGCAAATTCTGACCCGCGTCAGCTTCTATGCGCTGCGGCGCGCCGCCCGAGGCCTGCCACGGCTGGTGAATGTCATTGCGGCAAAATCCATGATGCTGGCCTACGGGCGCGGCGAATTCCGGGTTAAACGGCAACACGTCATCGCTGCAGCACGGGATACGCTTGCCGCACGCAAGCCGGTTCGTCTTGGTTTTGCTCGGCTTGGGTATCGTCATCGCGGGGGCATTGTTTGCGATGCGAGACCGTGCGGGGCAGCGTGAGGCGGCGGTATCCATGCCGCACCCCGCGCCGGTTGCCGCGCTCACGCCTGAGGCTCCCGTTGCTGTCGTGCCCGTTCAGCCAATCAAGCCGGTTGCGCCTGCTCCCGTTGTCGTGGCTGCCGAGGCCAGTGTGCGAGCGCCGTCTGCGGCAGTCGTTGCCAGCAATCTTGCTCCGCCGCCTGCAATGCCCAAGCTTGCGAACGCCTTGAATCCGCCAGCGTTGATCTTGCATAAAGCGTCTGAAACAGTCGCATCAAGCGCCTCCGAGGTCATCAAACACAACGTCGAATTGTCGCCCAGCGCTGCGGCGCAACGGCTTCAGGATGAGGCGAACGCGCTGCGGCGCGAAGAAGCGCAAACTGCTTATCGGCAGGCTTTGGTGTGGGGGGAGTTTAAGCTCGAAGTAGTCAAGTTTCTGAATGAGCGTAGCAACGCAGTGCCGCGATAAAGGCATGCTACGGCCTTTCCCCTTTGTTGTGGGTACGCAACAATAGCGGGGCTTTGTAAGAGAAAATAAGCAGATACTGGTTTTCTGTAGCCATTTTGTTAGAATTCGGCGCGTCGGTTGGATTTTTATATCCATGACCGATCTCTGGTGTGGGTTTTTATATTGTTTGTAAAGGGAAGATTAAATGAAATACTCCGTTCTCCTGGCTGCTCTGTTGGCTGTTTCCATGACCGCTTGCGGTAAAAAACAAGAAGCCGCTGCTCCCGCTCCGGCTCCTGAGGCTGCAATGCCTGCTCCTGAAGCTGCTGCACCGGCTGCTCCGGCCGCTGACGCTGCTGCTCCGGCTGCTCCGGCCGCTGACGCTGCTGCTCCTGCTGCTGCTCCTGCTAAGTAAGTTTTACTTGCAGTATAAAAGCCGGCCTTCGGGTCGGCTTTTTTTCGTCCGTGTGTTTTGCACAACACACGCAAGCGTCGGACTCTGGCGGTGCTGGCTCGTACCTGATTAGCGGGTGAGAAAGTCGTCGATCCGCGCGATAGCTTCCAGCAGACGCGGCAGCGGCTGGGTGTAGGCGATGCGCAGATAGTGTTGCGGCTGGTGCGTGCCGAAATCGAGTCCTGGAGTAACCGCCACACCCGCGTGTTCCAGCAAGGCATGGGCAAACTCGAAACTGTTGCAACTGTGGGCGCGGCAATCGGCATACAGATAGAACGCGCCCTGCGGTACCGTGGGGATGGCGAATCCGCGCTCGCGTAGTGCGGGAAGCAGAAAATCACGGCGGGCGCGTAGCGTGGCCTTGCGGGCTTCGAGTTCGTTCAGCGTGGTGGGAGAAAAAGCTGCCAGAGCGGCATGTTGTGTCGGGGT
>JAYVLR010000288.1:0-3028 GCA_043759395.1 Thiobacillaceae bacterium | reverse complement strand
TCATGCCTTGCGTTTTGGCTTTACCGTGACAGGTAGTTCGGCGGACGGGACCTATCTGGACATCTTGCGCCCGGGAAGTGCCGATTTTACCAGCCTGCCCGCGCCTGGTTCGGTGACCCCCCCTACCTCGCGTACATTTACAGCGGGGACGTCGGTTGCCAAACTGCTCGAAAGTCCGTTGTGGTATGCCGCCAAATATGCGCGTTCAGATTGGGATACCCAAAACAATGCCACAGGTGCAAGCGGCGCGGATCTAATACCTGATAATCTCTTCAAGGTCACTAATCCGGCCGGCTTGTATACCGCTTTGAGCAAAGTGTTTGAACAGGCAGCCAATGCCGATGCCTCTGCGTCGGCGATTGCCAGCAACTCGACGCGTCTGGATACCAATACCCACATATATCAGGCGATTTTGCACAGCCCAGCCTGGACGGGTGAGCTGAAAGCCATCCCATTGGGAGCAGGGGGTGTTCCAGGAACAGCAACTTGGGAAGCCGGTGCAATCATGACTACCGCAGGTGCAAGCGGCCGCAATATCACGACATGGAATATCGCGGGTGTAGGGTTGAATTTTAGTTGGAGTGATCTGACTCCGACGCAGAAAAGCGCCATAGACAATCCAGCTTATGTAGCAGGCTCCTCCACCTCGAGTATCCTCGACTATCTGCGTGGCGTTCAAACCAATGAAAAACCCGGTGGAATCTATCGCAAACGTACCTCGCTGTTAGGTGATATCGTCAATTCTGACCCGCACTATGTGGCGGCAGAAAATTATGGCTATGACGAACCGGGGAGCGCTTTGCTAACAGCCGAACAAACGGCATATACCCTTTTCCGCACTGGCACGACGCCTGTGACCAAAGCTACGCGCAAAAAAATGCTGTATGTGGGAGCGAACGACGGGATGCTGCATGCTTTCAACGCAGCTAACACGACCGCATTGGGTGGAGGAAGCGAGATATTTGCTTATGTGCCCAATGCAGTAATCCAGAATTTAAGCATGCTGTCTAACCCTACCTATCAGCATCTCTACTATGTGGATGGCTCGCCCAACTCGGGAGATGCCTATTTTGGTGGTGCATGGAAAACGGTGTTACTTGGGACACTGGGTGCCGGGGGCAAAGCGGTGTTTGCGCTAGATATCACTGACCCTGACACTTTCAGCGCAAGCAAGGTGATGTGGGAGTTCACGGATGCCACCGATCTGGGATTTATCACCAGCCGCGCCCATGTTGCGCGTATGAAGGATGGTAATTGGTATGCGGTATTCGGCAATGGCTATAACAGTTCGTCGGGTAAGGCGGTGCTATTCATGGTCCCTCTTGACCGCTCATTAGGTCTTTCAGTTCAGAAAATTGATGTCGGAGGTGCCGCTACCAATGGTCTATCTGAGCCCGCACTATTGGATACCGACGGCGACCGTATCATCGATACGATCTACGCAGGCGACTTGAATGGCAATGTCTGGAAATTTGATGTGTCTGCCAGCAACCCCAGCACATGGGGTAGTGCCTACAAGACGGGCACAACGCCTGATCCTTTGTTTAATGCCACGGTAGGAGTGGCGCAACCTATCACTGGGGCATTAGAGATTGGTGCCCCGCCAAGCGGCTCGAGTGGTTACATGATTTACTTTGGCACGGGTAAATATCTGGGTAATACTGACATCGGCAACACCGCAACTCAAACGGCTTACGGCATTTTAGATTCAGGCTCACCTATCACCGGCATCCGTAGCACTGTGTTGCAAGCCCAGACCTTTGTGTACGAAGGCGTGCGTTCGTCGACCGATTCCACTGAGATCAGGGTAGTTAGCAACACTTCGTTTAGCTACTCCGGGTCCAGCGCTAAACGCGGCTGGTATCTGGATTTGCTCTCCCCCAACACTCCTACAAAGCTGGGAGAGCGGATTGTGAGTACGCCGCTATTGCGTTACGGTCGCGCAATTTTCACCTCCATCGTCCCTTCGGCGGCACCGTGCGAGCAAGGCGGTTACAGCTGGATTACTGAAATAGATGCGCTCACAGGTGCCAGACTGACCTACAGCGTATTTGATTACGACGGAAATGGAACGTTTGACTCTGGTGATAATGCCACTTCAGGTTCAGGGAGTTCAGCTACTAGTAATCCAGTAAGTTCAAAAAAACTAAGCAGTGAAGGCCTGATGAAATCACCCACCGTTATTAGCGCGGGAGAAAAAGAATACAAAATAGGAAGCGGTACCGCAAGTGGCATTGTGGTGATAACCGAAAAAGGCGACACAGGCACACCACGCACCTCCTGGAGGCAAATTTTCCAGCCTTGATTTAATGTCCGCGGAGAAGAGTTGATCATGAACATACAGGCCGTAACGAAAACTGGAGGGTTTACCCTCATTGAGCTGATGATCACCGTGGCGATCATTGGGATACTGGCTGCTATCGCTTATCCAAACTACACGCAATACGTGCAGCGTGCGAATCGGGCGGAGGCGCGAGGGTTAATGCTCGAAAATGCACAGTTTCTGGAACGGAATTTCACGACCGCCAATCGTTACAATCAAGACAGCGCGGGCACTGCAATTAACAATGCCAGTCTGCCTAGGACACAAAGCCCCCAACCAGGCACGGCGCGCTATAACATGACAGTGGTCGTAGCGGCACAAACCTTTACACTTTCGGCAACCCCCGCAGGAACCATGACGGGTGATGCTTGCGGGACTTATACCTTAACGAATACAGGTGTTCGTGGTGCCGCAGGTGTGACTAGCGGCACCATCATTGAAACTTGTTGGGGGAAGTAAGAGGCACTCTGTTCGCGTAGGCTAGTGCTAGGTTTGCAAGTTCAGCCGGGGATGCATCCCCGCCTAGTCTACTGACATACGCGAGGCTCATACTCACAAACAGGTAAAGTAGTCTTCTTTTATTTGGAGATGACTATGGATTGGGTGTGGGATGGCCTCGCCAGCATTCTGCTGGTGATATGGGTGGGCAGTTTGCTGGCTTTGGGCGCGATCGCTGCGCCGGTTTTGTTCTCGGCTCTGGTCGAC